>JAPLIO010000037.1 GCA_026389055.1 Candidatus Melainabacteria bacterium
AATGACAACGTAAAACGTTCTACGTTTTCTCGCCCTGCGGATGCCCCAGATATCGAGTCATGCAAGAAGTCAATTGGAAGCTGAAGATAAGGCAGGTAAGGCAACGGGGGTTTCTTCCAAGGTTTCGCCCAGTAGGTAGGGGGCATCTTCAAAACTGGCTGGCAATTTTTTGGCTGAACCAACATCCAAAGCCTCTAGCTTATTAACCACAGAAACCAACCCTTGCTTGCCATCAAACGTGGTTTTTAGGTCGTCAATATCGCCTTCAAGCTTGGCGTGGGTTTTAATCACTCGTTCTAGGCGTTCTGCTAATAACACCAGTTTATCGTGCACCTGCCTGCCTAGTTTTTGTACTTCGCCTACGTTAGCGGTAATGTTTTCTTGATGCCAACCCATGCAAACCATCCGTAAAAGCGGAATAAGCGTTAGTGGCGAACTGATGACCACGTTTTGATTCCACGCTTGTTCCCATAGCAGAGGGTCGGTTGCCATTGCTTGTGAAAGCAGGGATTCTTTCGGTAAGAATAGCACCACAAATTCAGGCGATTGGCTAGCATAGCCCGTATAATTCTTCACTTTAGATGCTAAATCTTTCACCGCCGTTTTGATAGATTTAATCAACGCCTCGTCTTTCAATGTGGTAGTGGGGGGTGTTTCATTTTCTACCGATTCTTCAGCATTGGTCGGTGTTGTGGCGGTGATGCCTTCTCGAATTTCAGTGCTGAATTGCGTCGCTTTGGCATCAATAATAATAAACCGATTCTGGGGGAGTTTGACCATCACATCAGGTCGAGATCTATCGGTTTGGGTGGCTTGAAAATCATAATGAATGCCTTGTTGTAGCCCTGCAAATTCCAGAATGCGAAGCAGTTGCAGTTCGCCCCAATCGCCTGCCCCTTTGTTGGTTTTAAGCACAGAAACTAGCTGATGATTACTTTGATGCAATAATTCCACTTGGTTTTTTAGCACGGCAACGGTATCAAAATGGTCTTTATTCATGGTTTTTAGGTGTTGTTGGTATTCTTCCAGCATGGTTTGAATGGGTGCCGTTAACTGCTTAAAGCCGTGCAAACGATGCTGTTCTTCTTCTTCCGCCGAAAGTTTCAGGGCTTTATTGGCTTGGGTTAGCGTATCGGTTAAATGGTTTTTTAGTTGGGCTTCCCAAAGGGTCTTCCAATCCGTTTGTTGTTGTTCCCACTGGGCTTTGAGGGCTTCTAACTGTTGAATTAACCCTGCTTTTTCGGCTAGCAGACTGGCTTTTTCAATGGCTAAGCCTTGATGGGTTTGTTGCAATTGTTCCAGTTGCGGTTTGAGTTCTTGTAGTTGCACTTCCCACTGTTTGGCTTCCACAGTCAATAATTGGAGTGCTTGCACTTCTGCTATTTTGGCTTGAAGGGCTTGCCAATTGGCTTCTGCGGTTTGCGTGGCGGTGTTGCGTTGTTCTTCTGTAATACTAACTTGAGCAGCCGTTTTAACTTGCTTTTGGTACAGCAAAATAAGCGAGCCAATGCCAACAATCAATACCACCAAGGTTAACGGGGAAGTTAGCCAGTCTGAAAAAGCGATCATTTTGAAACAATCCTAGCTTCGTTTAATAAGAGGGAAAATTTGTTTGGCTCTGTTAGGGTCGAGCGGTTTTTTCACCGTGGGTACAACAGGCTTTTTAATGGCTAATCCAGTGGGGTTATACGCTTTGTGTAACAGGGCTAACCAGTAAATAAATTGCCCCTGCCCTAGCAAGCTAGTGCCTGTAAATTCGCATTGTCGGCTATTATCTTGAAAGGGCAAGTTACCCGTAGCCAAGACGTTAGGGAAGCCTTTAACTAAAAAGCCAGGGAAGAGTGTTTTGGTTGTTCTGCTCAGTTGATGGCAGGGGTTTCTAACATACTCAATATCAGGCGTGTTGGTTGCGTTGCCTGTTATAAAGGTTTGATTCCACTTATTAAAGCCCATCAGGTAGTTAAATACATCCGTACTAGCCGTTAGATAAGTGGGGTTTTGGCTAGCATGGTAGGCTTCCGCCCATAAAATGGCCAAGTTCACCCACTCGAAGTTGTCTTTCGGTAACGGTAGGGTTAATTTATCGGTATAGCTAGCGGGGGCAAC
>JAPLIO010000091.1 GCA_026389055.1 Candidatus Melainabacteria bacterium
AGGCAAACCATTAGCAAGTTGTTTTATGTACCACTGCCTGCTGGAGGGCTTCCCAAAACAGTGGAAAATCCGCTACAGCTGACGAGCTGGTTTGATCCCAATCAAACGCTGAAACGTCGAACCTCCGTTTACAACGTGGGGGATGTTCGCCCGAGGAATTATGCGTTTGATACCCTCACCCCTATTGATTGGAGCCACGATAGCACGAAACTGCTGATTAAACGACGAGCGGGCGTTATTTACACGGGGCTTCGGTGTTCAGATGTGTTGGTTTGGGATAAAACGCAAGGCTTATTGAGTGTTTACGCCGAGTTGGTTCACGCACTGGCATACCACTGGCGGAATGCGGAGAATCAATCGGCGTGGAACGCCCCTGCTGGTGTGGAGCAGATGGCTTGGGATATTGAACCGTTGGGCTGGAAACAGAAAGATGCCACCACGTTCTATTGGCGAGGTTGGGCGTTTACTCAGCAAAATGGGGGTGGACGCTACAATTTAGGGCTATGGCAATACAATACCGTTACCCAAACGACGGAGCTGGTTTCGGCTAATGGGAAAAACCTGCCGTATGATTTAGCCAGCAATGGGCTGATGGCAGTTGTTAAGCCTCAAACCCCAACGGTTGTAGCGGTGAATAAAAAGCATTGGTTAGAGCCGTTTCATCTGCTGGATAAGGAATCGTGGCATACCACGTTGGGCAGTGGGGTTGAAACGCTTAAAGCTCCGCCTCCACCCATGCGGTGATTATATGCAAGTTGGTGGTAACGCTGTCTGCAAAAATCCATTTTGAGGCTCGTTTAAATTAAAAATGCCCATACTCATGAGTAGCCAATAAAAACTTTTTAAAAAATTAACAAAGCCACCTTCTTCAAGGTAGGAGGTGGCTACGAGTTCCTTAGCAGATACATTTCCTTTAGAACCAGCCTGATCCCAATAGAAGTAAGCAAGTGTATTGTTTTTGGGAACGCCCAATCCTTCTCTGTAAATTTTTGCCAATACGAAAGTAGCCATCACCTCGCCCTGATTAGAAGCTTTTTCCGTCCAAATACGAGCCATTTTGTAATTTTTAGGGATGCCTTCGCCATTTAAATACATACCACCTAAACGACACTGAGCCACTTTATCACCTGCTCTAGCTGATTTTTCAAACCAATAGAACGCATTTTTATAATCTTTTGCAATGAGAAGATAGTGGTAACCTAAAAATCGTTGAGAACTCGCACAGCCTTGTAAGGCGGCTTTTTTATACCAAATAACGGCTTGATCTTCGCTTTTAGCAATGCCTTCACCACTTTGATAAACACCTGCCAGTTCTTCTTGAGCAATTCTATCACCAGCATTCGCTTTAACCATCAAGCTTTTAACATCATTAGCAGAATGTTTGTCATAAAAGCCTGCCAAACAATCATGGCTTAATGAAGCATTAAAAAGAAGGCAACTTAAAACGGCTAGGCTGATTAACAGTCTATTTTTAAGCATGATGAATACCCCCCTAGTTCTTACTAGCTTGCAACGATTGTGGCTTCTAGGGTTTGTAGAACGTAGGTCAATGCCATTCTGTAGCCCAATGGGCCAAACCCTGAAAGCGTGGAATGGACGACTGGCGAAATATAAGATTTATGCCGAAACTCTTCTCGTTGGAAAATGTTGGATAAATGCACTTCAATCTTCAAGCCATGAAAGGAAGATAACGCATCGCGAATGGCAATGCTGGTATGCGTATAAGCCCCTGGGTTAATTAAAATAGCCTGCGTGCCTCGGGCAGCTTCTGCATGAATGGCATCAATGATTGCTCCTTCATGGTTGGTTTGTACAAAGTGTATTTCTACAGGCAAGGGAGCAAATTTTTCTGCCGTCAACATTAAATCATTATGAATATCTTCCAACGTCCAAGTGCCATAGTATTGAGGTTCTCTTGTGCCTAACAAGTTTAAATTAGGCCCATTCAAAACGGCAACCCGAATAGTAGGTAACCCCCCTTGAGGCGAAACGCCGTGAGAGCAGGCTTCGCTGTGAATATGCCCTTGGTTTGGTTTGTCGGCATCTTGAATATAAATCATCATCATTATTTCCCTGCTTTCTAAAAACGGAAGGAACCTTAAAATTAACTTGCATTCATTCTAGCATAAGTTGTTTATTTAGGGTTGGATGATCGAGTATATCCCCTCACTTAAGGTAGACAATATAAAAAAATCATTAACACGTTGTTACAATTGTAATAAATAACTTGTATTTTTAATACTCAGTGCTAAGATAATTTTAGCTCTTGATGGAAAGGGGTAACGCTCTTTCTTTCTCAGGGGTTTGTATCCTATTTTCTTTCGTTATTAACCATTATGGAGCGTTGCTACCACTATGAAACACCTTCAACGATTTCTTCCTATGATGGCGGCTGTATTACTAACCGTACAAACCGCTGGCATCCCTGTTTTTGCTGATTATCAGCCCCCAAATTCCGCTGTAAGAACCATTGTTACCGCAGGGGCTATTGGTGCTGGTGCAGGGGCTGTTACTAGCATTATTACAGGCAATAGTTCCCCATTGCGTGGTGCGGTTGTTGGGGCTGTAATAGGGGCTGGTTCTGGGGCCATTTACCAAGCCGTTCGCTACAACCATAACGGCTATGATAGAAATTATTATAGAAACCAAGGCTACAACCGTAACGATGCCGATAACTGGCGTTACAACAGAGGCAATCAAGGCTATTATGGGCATCAAGATGCCAACTACAACAACTACCCTAATCATCATCAAGGGTATTTTGGAAACGGTGGTGGTAGGGGCTATGCCAATAATTTGGGTCATGGTGGTGGGTGCCATACGGGTTATGGGCAATCGTCTCATCGGGGTCGGTCAAACTGGTGGTAAATTTTATTAAAATCAACTAAGGGTGTGTGTTAATCACTCCTTAGGTTCTTACTATGCTAGTTGGCTTTATAGCTAATAACTGCTAGAATAGTAGAAGGTTTTTCCCCCTACTGTTACTGTTGTTTTATTAGGTTGCTATTGGAGTTTTTAAACGATGAAATTATCGACTATTTCGTTAGCCTTTGTGGCTTTAACATTGGTTTTAGCCCAAAGCGTTTCTTTGGCTGGTACAGGCATTTCTGCAAAAGCAAAGAAAAACTGGAAAACGGTTGGTATTACCACGGCTGTGGGTGCTGGTGCTGGTGCCGCAACAGGGGCTATTAGCGGAAAATCAACCGTTGGTAAAGGTGCTGTTGTTGGTGCTGTAACAGGGCTAGGCGTTGGTGCCACTGAAACAGTGGATGTTTTGAAGCGTAAACCCTTGTTAAAACGAGGCATTCAAGGTGCTTTAACGGGGCTAGGGGCTTCCACTATCCTTGACAAGAACAAACTAGGTGGTGCTGCCATTGGCGTAGGTGCTGGTATTGGTACTGGGCTAATTGAAAAAGAAGTTAAAAGAAAATAGTTACTTTTTCGTTTTCTCCTCTACCTGAGTGATTAAACAATCAAGAGCCGACGGTGCTATCGCCCGTCGGCTCTTCTTGTAGAGGTTGTCATCTATCTTAAGGTGTACGGAAGTAGGAGGAGATAAAAAGCCCCTCTTGCAACGGATACTAACC
>JAPLIO010000016.1 GCA_026389055.1 Candidatus Melainabacteria bacterium
CATCCCCCCGTCCATACCCTTAGTGGTATAGGGGGGTGGCTTTTTGGGGGTCTTTAGGGGCTTGCCCCTGAATTCGTGGGGGATTGTTAAGGGGGTCTGCTAGAGGCAGAGTGATTGCGGGGCAATCAACGAACAAGAACCCCTTTAACACCCACCAGCTAAAGCTAGGAACGATAATCGATGAAAGAACACGCTATTTAATCTGTGAATTGGTATTATAATCTTTAAAATTGGTATAAAACGGTTCATTTTGACACTTTCGCCAAAAAAAAGCTAGCAAAAAACGGTAAACTCTATTAAACTATAAGAATAGTATTGTAAAATTGACACTTGTTATTCTCTGTGATTGAAAGTACACCCACTTATGATGATGCAACTTGAAGAATCAATGCAACTGCCAACCCCTCAAACCGCTGAATTTCCTGAAAAAGGAGGCACCTTTGCGGTACCTACCGTGCCTGTTGGGCATGCCGAAGGCAAGTTAGATTCCGCCGACCCTAACGACCAATTGGCGGCTGAATTTACGGCACTTCGCCAACCCGCTAAAAACATCGCTATTATTGGGTCTCGGAATATTCCGTTACCGCATCAAAATTTGATTGAAGCCATTGCCTATACCTTGGTGAAAGATGGCAACACGGTTATTACTTCGGGTGGGTCTTCGGGGGCAAACGCTGCGGCGATTCGGGGTGGCATCCGTGGAAATGCTCAGAAGTTGAAGGTAATTTTGCCTCAAACCATTGGGCATCAGCCTTCTGATGTGCAGGATGAGCTGATTGGTATTCCCAATATTGAAGAACACCCTGAATGGGCGATGATGCCCCTAGCCGATGCTAGCCGATTGTGCAACCGTGCGATTGTAGACGCTTGCGAACAGCTGATTATTTTCTTGTTTCATGATTCTGCTACCCAACATTCTGCTATTGAATATGCTGAAGAAAATAGTAAAATTGTTACTCGGTTTTACTTAGATTAAGTTAATTAGACTAATCAAAAAACCCCGATCTTGTTGATGATAAAGTCGGGATTTTTGCAACTAAACATAGTTAATTCTAACCTGAAACATAGTTAATTCTAACCTGAAACATAGTTAATTCTAACCTAAAACATAGTTAATTCTAACCTAAAACATAGTTAATTCTAACCTAAAACGTAGTTAATTCTAACCTAAAACGTAGTTGGTTTTAACCTAAAACATAGTTGATTTTAACCTGAAACATAGTTGGTTTTAACCTAAAACATAGTTGGTTTTAACCTGAAACATAGTTGATTTTAACCTGAAACATAGTTAATTTTAACCTAAAACGTAGTTGGTTTTAACCTGAAACATAGTTGATTTGATACCAATTAACAGATTGAATAGCGTACTCGCCAGTAGGAACGACCATCGCATTTGCTCTGCAGCTGCCGATGCGTTCCGTCCACCGCAGGGGCAAAAAGAACATCCCCTCGTCCATGCCCTTGTGGCATAGAGGGGTGGCTTTTTGGGGTCGAACAAGAACCCCCTTGACGCCCACCAGCTAAAGACTGAAACGACAATCGGTGATAGAACACGCCATTTAATCTTTGAATTGGTATGATTAGACCTCTCGAGTCATGCAAGAGGTCTATTATTAAATACTATTTTCTGCACTGGGTTTGGGCAACAAAAACCGACCCACCGTGGCTAGCAGAACCGTCAACGGAATAAAGATAAATACCCCCACTAAACCCGCCAATTGAAAACACCCATGCCACAACACAATCAACCAAATAGGGTGAAAACGGTAGCGTTTATCAAATAGCTGAGGGCTTACATATTTCGCTCGCAAATACCCAAAAGCGGAAACCCCTATCGCTAAATAGAATAATTTATCTTCAGCCCCTTGGGCTAAAAGCACTAAACTGGCAGGCACCACACCCAACCAAGGGCCTAAAACGGGTACAAAAGAAAGTACGCCAAAACACCAAGCCAACACCCCCGCAAAGGGAATACCGATTGTATGGCAAAGCACCCAAAAGAAAAAGCCTGAAAGCAAAGCAGAAAGGGTGTAAGCCTTAACCGTACGAAACATTAATACTTGGGAAAACGCTAGTGCCTTGCCCCATTTTGAATGCCTAACTTTGGGCAATAAATCCACCACAAACTTGGTTACTTCTTCGCCATCTAACAACAAATAAAACGTGATAATTTGCCCGATAAACACATAAAACAACGGTGTAAAACTAGAAGAAGCTAACTTCCACGCTTGTTTTACAAACAAGGTTTGAATATCCTTCACACCGGGTAGCCAAGTTAAGGCTGCCGATGTGTTAGCCCCTGTAACGGCGATGGTTTTATGACCAGCTGCAATGGTATTTTGCACAACGGGATGAGCCCCTTCCCAAAGGGCTAAATGCTGTTCAAAATTGTGGAAGCTGGTTTTAACAATCTCAAAAACCGCTTGAAATTGACCGCTTAAAATGGGGACGGAATACGCTAATACCAGCACTAAAACAGCTGAAAGCACCCCATACGCCATAAAAATTGAAAGCGACCGATTCAACACAAAGCCTTTTTGCCTAAAGCAAACCCGTAACACCCAACCCACACAAAGGTTAAGCATCGCTTGAATATGTAACGCCCAAGTTAGAATAAAAAAGCTAAAGGTGTAGGCACCAAAAACCAATAAAACTTCGTTAAATAAGCCTTGAAACCCTTGGTACAGCATCCACAAGAAAAGAAGCACCAAAGCCAAACCCGCATTAAGCTGAATGACGCTAAAGCGATTAAAAGAAAACGAATTGGACGTTTTTTCCACCAACGGGGAAGACTGTGTCATCATCATCATCATCATCATAAACAGTTAAATACCCCCACCATCTTGTAACAGCGTGGAGGGTTCAGCATCAGGCGTTGAGGCTTCCGAAGTAGCATCTGTCCATTCTTTGGCGATGGTTTCTTTTAGTAAGAAGACGAACAAAGCCCCTGCAGGTAGTGCAATAACCACGCCCACTAAGCCTGCTACTTTCGCCCCTAGCAACAAGGAAAGAATAATTAAAATAGGATGCAACCCGAGGGCATTACCCACCACATGCGGTTGTAGAATATTATCTTTAATGGTTTGAAAAACGTAACTGCAGCCGTAAACGTAAGCTAACACTATGAAATCGCCCTGCAAGGTAATTAACAACAATCCGGGAATAAGCCCCAGTACTGTGCCAATCACGGGTAACAGTTCTGCCAAAGCGAACCAAATACTGAGCAATAACGCATATTTGACCCCAAAAACAGAATAAATAATAAACATGTAAACGCCTGTTAAAGCACCCAGCAACACTTGCCCTTTAATAAACGCCATATTAATGCAATGCAATTGGTTAACCAACGAAAATAACAAGTGCTGATGAACCGCAGGAAAGCGTTTAACGGTGGTTTTCACAAACCGCTCACCATCCATTAGGGAATAAAACACAAACACCAGTAACGTAACCAACGTTGAAAGTTGCCCCAAACTGCTTTGCAGAACAGGCCCTACCTGTTGCACTACCCAAGTAGAAAGCCATTGCACCTGCGAACGAAACAGTTGAAACGCTTGTACCATGAATTGGTCGCTGCTAACCGTCCATAGTTTCAGTTTTTCAAGCACTGGGGCGAGGGGTTCTTTTAAGAACGGTGCCCAATGGGTTAAATCAATTAAGCGTTGGTTGGCACTCACAATTTGCTGAGGCAAGGAATTTAATAAATCTTGGGCTTGTAGCTTTAAAACGGGATACCCCTTAATCACCAACGATTCCAGCCCGTACATTAACGATAAATACACCAGCGTAACCGCCAAAAACCGATGCCCCTTGGGCAAGAAAGGCAAAAATTTCTTAAAGGCTTCTTCTAGCACGTCGACAGGCACTAGCAGAATATACACCAACATTAAGCCCATGGCAACCAAGTTAAAAACGGGTTGAAATGTTTTAATTAGCCACAACAACAGTACAAGATTGCCAACCGTTAGCAAGCTAGCCAATAGCCTACCCAGCCAAACATTGCCTAAAATAGCCGTTACAACACCGAACGCTTTTGAGTCAATCAATGTTGAAGAAGAAGAGGTAGAAGACGATTTTGAAGACAAAGGCACAAAGCACAACCTAACCGTTTAACAAATAAAAGACTATTGAGGTTACGGAAAAAGGCTCCATTAGGCGTGCTAGCGTTGTTACTGTGCTATTTTCTGCCTTTGGCAGAATGATTGCAGGGCAATCAACGTTCGGTTATTTAGTTAGGCTAAACGCCCATCACTGCGTTGCTCGTGCCTAGCTATTCCCACCTACTGAAACCTTTTTCCGCAACCTCTACTGAAAGAAGCTTTTAACCCAATTTACAGCGAATAAGACCTTTTTAAGCCCTGATTCTGCTAATTGTTCGCCATTTTTAATGAGTGGCTTGGTAGATTCAACCGTTTTCACCACAGACTCTTCTACGGATTTAAACCCTTCATTAACTCGTGTAGAAATATCATCCAGTTGTTCTGTAATGTTTTTACAATGCTGTAGAATAGGCGTTACTTCGTATTTTGCCATGTTAAAGCATTCTAATGAGCTAATGGCTAACAGAAGCAATTGGTATAACAACAACAAAGCTAAAATACCAACAGGAATAGCCAACACGCCTACCACGCTAAACAATTTAGCTAATTGTACATCCGCCATGCTACCTGCAGGTAATAAAACGGGTAATTCAGGGGGAAGGAAGCTCATCATCATGGGCTTAAACGGTTGCCCCATTTTCTTCAGCGGGTGTTTCAACGGTGGCTTCTGTTGGGGTACCCTCTTTTAAAGAAGCATCCAAAGCGTCTTCTTCTTTTTGTTTGGCTTTGGCAATACGGTCTGCCTGTAAGGCTTTACGAATGCTTGCCCATGAAGATTCTAATTTGAAGCGTTGTTTGTTGATGAAATCGCTGGTTTTGCTGTAGGGGTTTTCCCATTCATCTTTCACTACTTCGGGCATTTCTTCCACGAAGCGTTTGGCGGTTTTTCTGTTTTCTTCGCCAGATTGTGGGCTTAGTAACAAGGCTAACAAACCACCTGAAAGCAGACCAACCAACAAGCCTACAAGAAAGTTCTGAAGTGAATGGTCAGCAGAAGAGCCTGACTGTTTACTCATCATCATGGGGGAAACTCCTTTCACGGTAGCGACGATATTTAAATAGATGATACCAGTCTATTCTACCGTGATTGTTGATATAAGTAAACAAGCGTATCCTAAAAAATCCTTAAATTAGCGGAGTTTTGTACCATTTCAAAGATTGAAAGTCGTCGTCATGTTGAGCGAATGCGAAACATCTCCTGTGTTTGTCGAAGGGGATTCTTCACATTCGTTCAGAATGACAAAACACGCTATTTAATGATTCAATTGGTACTAACTGTCCATCACGCAAAAACACCCATCTTGAAAGCGGGGTGTTTTTGTTAGATGATATCTTTGTTTCCTGCTTTCACAAGCATTTGTGAAAGTTCAACCGTTGGTTGACAGTGGCGTGCTTTTGTTTGACACCGTGTCAGGGTAGAAATACAGCAGCACACAGGCAAAGCACGGGTACTGAGGGCTTTTATAGCAGAAACTCTCTGCCACCACGGATACTAACCAAGCAATCGCCTTTTAACAAGCTAAATATAATGTTACGGGGGCGGTTACCGCCTACTTCGGTTTTATCTACAATAATACCTAAACGGCTTAATAATGTTCTGCAAGCAATGGCGTTTCTACTACCCAAGTTTAACGGGTTTCCGCCACCGCCACCAAAAGTAAATAATTGGCTACCGCCAATTAACCTCGCAACGGTGTTGGCTGGCTTAGCACCCATGTTCTCCATTTTTTCCCATACTAAACTAACGGCTTTGTTAGCAAACTTAGCAGGTTTGCCGTGGTCATCGGCTGGGTTGGCATCTTCACCTTCAATGTAATCGCTATCAGGTAACATCATATAAGCAACGCCACCAATACCTGCAACGCCATCATACAGAACCAACACCAACCCCGATGTAATAGTATTGACTTTAAACAAGTTGGTACGCTTGTTTGAAACATCAAACTGTCCAACGGAAAGTTCCACGGCTTTGGCTATATTTTTTTGGCTCGTTTCATCCAGCAACTGGATTCCAGCCGCAAGGGGTTGTGCCATCATCATAAACTCTTTATTTCCTTGTTAAGCAATCAATACATCATTATTTGTGTTTAATAGAATCCGCTAGAATTTTAATTTCACTCTCTAAATCCATCGTAAAATCAATCAGTGCTTCAACGGATCTAGCATCGGTTTCAATACCACACTCATTAAGATAAGTAATATCCATGGGGTACATCAATCCATCTGAGCCAACACCTGCACCCATCATCATCGAAAGTCCATCGGATAAATGCACAATTGCCAACAGTAGCTTATCATTCTTAGACATATCCTTAGGGGCATCGCTGGGCGTATGATGGTACCGAATAGTATTAACCAGCCGTTCAGGGAACTTCCACTTTATTGCAATATGTTCGCCCAGTTGCATGTGAGAAAACCCTAAAATGGCTTCTTCGGCTTGCTGAAACCCAATTCGTTTTTCCATGGCTTCGGCTTCAATGGCTTCAAAGCCCACTTGCACATGGTTGTTAAGTACAATCTTCCCTAAATCCCGTAAAATACTGGCGGTAAAAGCCGTATCAGGCTCAGGGTAGGAATAGTATTTTGCTAAGTGCTTAGCGTAAGTGGCACCTGTTAAGGCATTCAACCATAATGCACCATCTAGTTGACCGTAGCCTTGTAAATCTGCCATCAACATTTTACTAGATAAAATGGCGTAAATCAGACTTTTTAAGGCTTTCATACCCAAAATAGCCACGGCTTCTTTCATCGACATAATTTTTCGATTCAGCCCATAATAAGCCGAATTAGAGATTTTTAGCAATTGAGCTGTTAGCTTCGTATCCAGCTGAATAACGTTACCGAGTTCTTCAGCTGTTACATTCGGGTCTTCAAGCATTCTGCTCAAACGCATAATCACATCAGGCACAGAAGGCATTTGATCAATATCTGCCGATATCTGTTCCAGCGTTAGCTTTGCGGTAGGGGTTGGGGTAGACATCATAACCTATCAACTTCTTTTTGTGTAAGAATAAAACCATTGTAATGCAATAGTAACACCTCGTATTTGTACATTACTAACATTCATTATAGTGTTTTTCACCACTAGGTAGTGGCACTCACCAGTACATTTAATCAAACCGCTTAATGTCTACGAACAATCGTATATCCAAAGGGGTCAATACCATCGGTTAGATTACCTGTCCAAATATTTTGCAATAATTGCTTCATCGGGCTGCGTCTGGGTGGTGCTATACCCCGCCATTCGGCTCTGCTTTGGGCAATGGTTGTCATCTCAATCATTTCAGGAGAATAACCCTGTTGGTAAAGCGTATCAATTGTTGGCGTGGTAGCTTGGGCTTGCTGGGTTGCCAACTGGGTAGCTACAATGGTCATCAAAACGAGAAAAAAAGGTAATAAGCGTTTAAAGGAAAAAGTCATCATTTTGAAATGGCTCCTTTGAAGAGAGAGAGGATAATTAAGATTAAGTGGGGTAGCTTCTCTTACTATATTGGCAAAAAAGGAGGGCTTCCTACAGTAAAGTAGAAAAATACCCTCATTTCTATGTAGATTTTAATTGGTATAGTTTTTTAAAAAGTTTATAACAGCCGTTCGTTCTAACCAACCAATAGTTGAAGACAGGCTGGTGCGAGCGAAGCGAAGCAGGGCAATTAGGGAGCCTCTTTTGCTTCCGCCCAAGCCTGTTTTCAACGTGCTAGGAAACCAGCCAGCCCTTGTTCCCCTGGGGAATACAAAGGGGGCGGCGAGCAGCCCCTTTGTTTTGCGGGGGGTGTGGGGGGTG
>JAPLIO010000124.1 GCA_026389055.1 Candidatus Melainabacteria bacterium
ATACCACTACGGGTATGGACGGGGGGATGTTCTTTTTGCCCCTTCGGTGGACGGAACGCATCGGCAGCTGCAGAGCAAATGCGATGGTCGTTCCTACTGAGTGGTTTGAACTCTTACGCTATTTAATCTGTGAATTGGTATGAGATGTAAAAATAATCACACTACGGCTAGCCAGTGATAACCTCAACACAAATAACAATAGAATACACCTTCCGCACTGGTTAGGAAGCGTAAAATACTCTCATTGGTCTAATCAGCTTTTGATTTACCCCGAGACGTTTTAGCACCCTTCAATACAGAAGAAGCAGCACGAGGCTTTTTTCCTTTAATAACCAATTCATCCGCCGCAATTGGCTCTATCTTCCCCTGAGCCAACAACGCCTTTTGCACAGAAACCAACGGCTGTAAAATGCCAGCATCTAGCTGAGATAACAAGCTAGTTAAATAAACGGAATCTATCGCCATATTCATACGATGTTCTTCTTCCGTAACCGCCTGCTTATTATACGCTTGATAAATTTTCAATTGGTCGCCATAAAACGTATCTTTCAAAAACGGATGTTCTTCCAACTGAGCCGAAAATAAATTAAAGCCTCTGCTATAAGTTTCAGAAACACGTTCCCACTGCGAAAGAGGGAGCTGTAACAGTTGTTGTAAATACTGCAAGGCCAACTGCCCCGTTTTAATTAAGCGTTCAACCGTTTTTTCTTCCTTATTGAGGATTGAAAATAACCGATTTCGCATTAAAGCCAACGGCAACTGTTTCAGCATTTTTTTCTGTACAGTAGCCAACGTTTTGTGAACTTTGGCGGGTTTTAACACGCCCTGTAAAGAGTGATTTAACACCTCTTTCAGGGGGGCGTGCTGCCAACCTTCAATAAAGGCACCACCTACACTAGCATTATACAACCCAACCGTATGCCCTTCCTTAGCCACCAAATGGGGAATACGCGTGTAATGGTAAAGGAAGTGAGCGTAATCACTTTGTGTTAAAAGGTCTTCGCCCTGCCAGCCCTTAACCACTTCTAACTCCATACATCTAGCAACCGTATGGTCTGATTCATCTAATGAAGCTGTGGTGCTTGTTAGCGTTACAGCCGTACCATCTGCATACACCTGCGTACCCCGAAACGCCATATCCTGCCCCAACAGAACAAACTCTCTGATACCCAAATCAAACGCCACTTGGAACATGAAAATTGAAACCGTCCCACCCGTATGGTAACGGGGTAATTCACTGCCATACATGGTATCAACAATATAAGAGAACTGCTCGTTAAAATGCAAAGCCCCTAGCCAACTGCCTTGATGTTCCCACTCAAACAAACAGCCTTCCGCACTAGGCCCCATAATAAAATGAGCCGTTTTCAACGCATCTTTCGGCACATCCTTCAAGTGCTTAGAAGGCCCAATGAAATCCATAAACATCACGAAATCAGGCGTAATACCCGCCTTCACTAGCGGAGCAACAGCCCCAGTAACCGCAAAAATAACCAAATTATCTCGGTTAGCTTTTAACGTCTCAATATCGTCCAACAAAGAAGGTCCTGCCCCGCAAAGCACCCCAATTCTACCCGATAAAGCCCCCTGCAACGCATTGATAGGCAAGGCCTTAACCAACTGTGGCACATTCTGTAAAAATTGAGTAGCCCACAACTTACCCCGAGAACTTAACAATTCCGAATTGCGAAGCGTGTTAACCGTATGCTTTGATAATTTTTCAATAACAGGGTTTAGCTGGTTGGCATGAACCGTTAGATACCCTTGTGTGGCAATAAAGCTAATACCATCGCCCGAAACGAGGTGGGATTCCACAAACTGATAAAGCGATTCAGGGGTTGGTAAGAAGGTTACAGCTTCATGTGATAAATACTGACTTAAGTTAATGTTACTAAAGACGAAATGGATTAACGCAATATCGGGTTCGTATACCGTAAGATGAGTACTCTCTTTAAAGCTTCGTTTTTGATATTGTTCTACGGCAGCCTTCAAGGTATAGCCTAAGCCTAAGCCAATTAAGCAGTTAATAGCGTGTTGTGATGTTAACAGGTGTTCTCTTGCCAAGGCATTGGCTTCTTCCACTGCCCCACTGGCAGCATGAATAGCAACACCTTGAAGCCACAGGGTTAAATCTCCCGCTTGCGTTTCTTGTAAATCATACAAGGGGGTCGGGGTACCTTGGGCTTCATAAGCTTGTAACAACGATTTTAATTTTTCATGTTCAGGACAAGGGTTTAAGGCTTGTAAATTGAGTTGAAGGAATGAAGAAGCAACCATGCAAAATAGTCTCTTTTCTGGAAGAAGGCAGTAAAACCCAAACAGGGAGGAAAAACAAGTGAGGGTATAGGGTAGGATATGCTACTGCTTATTGTATCCAATTTTAACCCATTACATCCTCAATCTACGTTAAACAACCGAACAAATTATCAAGGTTGTGTAACAATAATAGGTAAAACCCCCTAGCTTTTGCATCATTCTTCTTTTACAATGGTTAATATACTTAAGTTAGATTACTTTTTTAACGGTTCCTTTCTCTCTCTCCCCCCCCCGCTATTATTTCTTTTCTGATAACACGGATGAGTCTCTCCTCTATCTCCAAGTAAGGCACTCTATTTTTTTGTGATGTCAATCAACCCTAATTTACACCCATTCAATACTGCCACGGTAGCCCAAAAGCCACCCCATTTTAGCTATACGGCTTTGGCAATCAATGAGGTGCAACCATCCACCAGCCCTGCTTACCTACCGCAACCGATTATTGCCCCACCAACACAAGTGGCTATCCTAAAAACAGTCAACAATGAGCCTAAACAAAATGCTCAAAAAAAGAGAGCTTTTCAATTACCCTCACTTGCTTGGGTTGTGTTAGAAGTAGCTGGGCTTGGGTTACTAGGGTTTGTAGGCAATTACCTAGGCAGGCTACAGTATTGCGAAAGTACAAAAAAGATTCTTTCAAGTGGTATAAAAACGTTTGATAGCATTACGGCTCATCATCAAGCAGTAGAAAAAGCACTGGGTGCTTTTGACAAGGGCATTGTTTATCCCACCCAGGTAGAAGGCAGTTGGGCAGGGCATGCCAACCAATTAGTAACCCTTATTAAGGAATATTATCACAACCCTGCTAGCTTTACAGGGGTAAAACTATTAAGTAATACGCCAGAATCCATTAGACAACAACTATACGGCTACACCCAAACGGCACTAAGCTACTATCAAAAAGCGGGTAACGTTAACAAACAAGTTGAAATTGCTCATCTCATCTACAAGCATAAACTTTCTATCCCCAAACAAGCCTATAACGATAAAACCGTTGCCCTCCGTACCTTCAAAGAAGGTAAAGGTAAACCCTTAGACTTCTTATCGGAAAATACGAACCTTGAAACCATTAGAACGACATTTCCTTCCCTGCAATTACCTAGTACGCAAAGCGATAAAAACTGGAAAGCAGCCTTTTGCACTTGGGCAGATACCCTCCTAAAGACAAAAGATACAACCTATCAAACAAGAACCCTTGAGCTAATAAACCGTTACAGTGCCCTAATGGAAAGTTTTCACATTATCCAATCTATTTCTACTAACAAGAACGAAGACAAAACTGCCCAGCGAATGGAAGACTTTTGGAGAAACCACCTAGATGATTTTAAACTGTTTGACCAACAGGGAGATCCTATCGAGCTACTACTGGCACTGAAAAGCACCCAAGCCGTTTTCAACCAATACGGCGAAAAAGAAAAAGCTTGGCAAGTAGGCATTGCATTACAAAAGCTTTCAGAGGCTATAGAGGAATCAATAAAAAAAGACAAACCCCTAGATTGTACAGGCGTTTTAGGTGATTTTACTCAGTTTATTACGGCGGATTTATCGACCGAAGCGAAGGGTGAAGCACAGCCACTACCCTTGGCACTACATAAATGGATACGTAGCCAAGTAGGGCAACTAGGGGTAGGTAAGCCAGAAGAGCCTCAACTAGCTAAAGACTTATTAAATTGTATTCAGCCTATCAATAATACAAATACCCCTAATAATAATCGAACTAGATTGACAACCTTTTACAAAAAGCTAAAAGAAGAGCGTCCTCAATCAATCACACTCTTTCTTCTTAAGCGGTGGATAGAGCTTTTCAATGCTACTATAGAAGGCACCACATTATCCCCTAATTTCGGTGAAGGCTCCTTCCCCCGAGATGAATATCGGTATAACCCAGTAGATCGGCTTTTATCCCGCATCGATGAGTTCATTAGACCTCTTGCATGACTCGATAGGTGGGTGCAGATTCTAGGAATGAGGAACGGAGAATTTGATGTGTACACTATAGTACATAAGAATTCGAGTACCGCAAATGACAACGTAAAACGTTCTACGTTTTCTCGCCCTGCGGATGCCCCAGATATTGAGTCATGCAAGAGGTCTATTACAAAAAATCAATCGCCTACCAGTTAGGTAAGCCGCTCCTCTCTAACGAGAGAATACGCTGAACCTTGGTAGACGATTGATGAATGAATAACAGTTAGCTTTAAAAAGAAGCTAAAAGATAGTGCTTAGCCTCTCAACAAGCTTAAGGCTAATTGAGATGTTTGGTTAGCTTGCCCTAAAATTTGAGCAGAAGCCTGTTGCAATACTTGGTTTTTAGTCAAGTTCGCACTTTCTTTCGCAATATCCGTGTTGCGGATACGAGATTCAGAAGCTGAGAAGTTTTCAGACGAAATTTGTAAGTTCGTAGAAGCCCCTTCAAGCCTGTTGGTTAAAGCACCAATAGAAGCCCGACGGTTTTGAACCGTTTGTAACGCAGCATCTACAATACTCAACGTTTTCAATGAGCTACCGTTGCTTTTTACAGACAACTTAACTGCATCACCAGCACCTAACAAGTTCAAAGCAGTGGCTCTGGAATCTGCAAAGGGGTTGGTGCCAGCCGTAGCTAAGTCAATGGTATTAGTAGCAGAAGTTACGTTAGCACCAACCTGAATTTTCAAGCTACTGGTAGTGCCATTCAACAAGTCTTTCTTGTTGAATTGAGACGCACTGGCAATACGGGTCACATCCTTTGCCAACTGCTGAATTTCTTTGTCAATCGCACTACGCTGATCAGAAGAAAGCGTGTCGTTACCACCTTGTACCGCCAATTCACGAACCCGTTGAAGGTTGTTGGTAATAGTTTCAAGGCCGCCATCAGTGGTGTTCAATAAGTTAATACCATCTTGAACGTTACTGTTAGCTTGGTCGCTACCCCGAATTTGGCTACGTAACCCTTCAGAAATTTGCAAACCAGCAGCGTCATCAGAAGCACGGTTAATTCTGTAACCAGACGATAACTTTTCAAGAGATTTACCCAGAGATTTAACGTTGCTACCGAGTACCCGTTGAGCATTCAAAGATTGAACGTTCGTGTTAATGTTAATACCCATCATAATATGATGACTCCTTTTGTTTGTTAACCTTGAATAAGGTTTTCTTCCATGAAATAAATGGCTTCTACTACAGGTTTAAAATGGTCTAACTTCCTTCATAAACCCACTGAAGGAGACCGCGTAACAAGTAAAAACTGTCCTTTTTATTAAATCTGGCAACTCCTTTCTCCTCAAAAAAACTGAGGATAATAAATTTAAATAACGAAACAATAAATGAAAATTTACCCAAGCTAACCTTTCAATAAAGACAAGGCTAGTTGCGTAGTTTGATTTGCTTGCCCTAAAATTTGAGCCGAAGCCTGTTGCAACACTTGGTTTTTAGTCAAGTTTGCACTTTCTTTGGCAATATCCGTATTGCGGATACGAGATTCAGAGGCTGAGAAGTTTTCTACAGAAATTGATAAGTTGGCTGAAGCCCCATCTAGCCTGTTAGTTAAAGCACCAATAGAAGCCCGACGGTTCTGAACCGTCTGTAAAGCAGCATCCACAATACTTAAACTTTTTAACGCACTACCATTACTATTAACTTTTGTTTGCAAAGCACCACTGGCAAAAAGACCCAACGAAGAAGCCGAAGCTGAAGCAAACACATTATTAGCCCCAATATCAATGACGTTAGTGGTAGAAGTTGCATTGGCACCCACCTGTATTTTTAAAGAAGTTTGGCTACCATCTAATAAATTTTTACTGTTAAACTGCGTGGAATTGGCAATACGGGTTACATCTGTAGCCAGTTGAAGCAATTCACTATTAATAGCACTACGTTGTTGCGGAGCTAACGTATCGTTACCACCTTGAACAACCAGTTCTCGAATGCGTTGTAGGTTATTGGTAATGGTATCAAACGCCCCATCGGCAGTATTTAATAGACCTCTTGCATGACTCGATAGGTGGGTGCAGATTCTAGGAATGAGGAACGGAGAATTTGAGGTGTACACTATAGTACATAAGAATTCGAGTACCGCAAATGACAACGTAAAACGTTCTACGTTTTCTCGCCCTGCGGATGCCCCAGATATTGAGTCATGCAAGAGGTCTAATAAGTTAATACCATCTTGTACGTTGTTGTTAGCCTGCTGGCTACCCCGAATTTGGCTTCTTAACGATTCTGAAATTTGCAGACCTGCCGCATCATCAGAAGCACGGTTAATACGGTAACCAGACGCTAATTTTTCTAACGATCTTCCTAACGATTTAACGTTACTACTCAGCACGCGTTGGGCATTGAGGGATTGGACGTTGGTGTTGACTACGATACTCATCATCATCATTTACGGTGTTCTCCTTAACAGGTGTAAAAAATGTGTTATTCCATCCTTGAAATAACGTTAAAAACGGGTGTTAAAAGCATATCTACTTCAAACCACTCCAACTATTTCGCACGCCAACAACCACCCAGCCACAAAGGCTTTGTTCTACACAAACACCATCAATCAAGCATCAGCCAGCTATTACCTTCACTACCACTAGCGTGTGAGGTAAAAAACGATTATTTCTTCTTTAAGAAGCCATCATCATCACTGCAGAAACCAGGTTTAAAAAAGACCAATCCTAGCGATTTCATAGATAGCCAATGGCTAACACAAGAAACCAGTAAACGGGATTATCTTTCATCAAAGCAAGGCAAAACAAAATGAAACTAGCTTTTGAAGAGAGAAAAAATTAGGTGATGTTAGTTGATTGCGAGAGAGAAAGTGTGATTATTGATTGCACATAACGAAACAAATAAAAAGTGAAAGTGAGAGAGATTATTACTACTAATAACAATTGCAGATGAAGGGAGGGCTTCTGCTAAACCGATGCAACCTTTGTGTGGTTACTTTCAGTTTAAAGAAGATTCCTCCACATTAGCGGTATCGGCGGTTATGGTGGTTTCTAAATAGGTATCAACTAAAGCTCCTCTGTTAGGAGGAGGGGGAAATTATACGCTAATTTGGAATGGTTGATAGCTTCGGGCTAGGGCTTCATGGGGGGTGCCATTTGGGCACCCCCCACACCCTCCGCAAAACAAAGGGGCTGCTCGCCGCCCCCTTTGTATTCCCCAGGGAAACAACTGGTTAATTGGTTGCTTGTACGTTGGAAACAGGCTTGGGCGGAAGCTAGAGGCTCCCTAATTGCCCTGCTTCGCTACGCTCGCACCAGCCTGTCTCCAACTGCCTATGATTTGAAGCTAAAAACCTCCTTGAAATCTAACAAAAATGAGTATTGAGAAGTTTTGTTAGCAAGTGTATAAAATTAACCCTTGTACGAAGCCACTACTGTTAGGTACAATAAAAGGTAGAATAAACCTATTGAACCTCATCACCCAGCTGGCGGTTCAACATAAATAGAAAAGCCATCTTCCACCTATGCCTACCCCGCTCGTTTTACCCCCTACCGCCCAACTCATCGCTTTATTTCAACACTGGCTTCCCTTCATTGCCATTAGCACAACCACCGCCTACGGGCTATGGCTACTACCCCAATTAAAAACGCTTTTAGCCGCGGAAGGGGGGCGTAAAAAAGACCTTGTTCGTCGTTCGCAAGTGCAAGGCTTTGATTTTGACGTCATCATTCTACTGCCTTTCACAGAAGAAAAACACTATCTTTCCTTGGTGGATTGCCTAGCCTGCCTAACCGCCCAACAATATCCGCAAAATAAAATGAAATGGGTTGTTTTAGCAACACCCCCACTGCAAGGCTACCAAGCTAATTTTGAAGCCCTAGCAGGGAAGAATGGGTCGCCCCTTGTGTGGTTAAACGCCCCCAATACCGAAACCGAAACAACCTTGTTAGCGTGGGGATGCCGAACCACTTTAAGCCAATGGCAAGCCCAGCTCATTGTATTTTTACACCCTTCAGATTTAGTGAAGCCTGATTTTCTCAATCAGCTAACCGCCAAAGCCTACAGCCACGAAGTCATTCAAGGCTATGTAGCTAGCAGAGACTCTGCTGACGGACGGTTTCATCAACTACTAGGCATTGAAACCCGTATGACCAGCAGAATTGAAACCGCTGGCAGATATCACGCCAAAAAACCACTCATTTTAAGAGATTCAGGCTTTGCCATTAAAACCACTCTGTTAGAACAACTGCCTTGGCCTTCAGTCAAGGGGCATCACGCCAGCTGGCTTTATAGTTTAGCGTTAGCCCAATATAAAATACCCATTGTTTGGGCACCTACGGTTGTAGTTTATAAACGAGGCAACCCCACCTTAGCCACCACCATTGAAACCTTTTGGCAAGAAGCCGCCATTCGGTTAAGTTTAGGGTTGCAAAGTTTCGGTTTGGCGTTTAAAAAATCGCAACCTTCCCTATTTTCTGCATTAGAACTAACCAGCTACTGGTGGACAACCCCGTGGGCATTGACACTAGCCGTGGGCATCAGTTTAATTTATGCGGGCACCCAATTGGAGCAACCCAATACCCAACTAGCAGGGATTATTCTAACCACCCTAGTGGTTAGTTTACAATTAGCCACACTCGGCGTTAGCAGGCTTCCTTGGCAAGATTGGGTGGCTTACGCCCTACTAAAGCCTCTGTTTTTAGTGGTTAGTGCCGTTACACTACCCTATCTATTACTAAGAAATAGCCTTCAGCAAGTAGGGAAAATCCTAGTCAATCTTCCCAACTTATTAAAAGCCAGAAGAAGAGCCAAACCTTCACCCCTTTCAACACCGCTACCAACCGCCTTAGCCCCCACGCACGAAAAAACAGACGGCATGGATGCTACCCCCTATTGGCTAAACCCTGAAAACACGGCTATAACCACCACAACAACAGAAGCCTCACCTTCTCCTACCACCGCACAAACACCCACCACGGCGGATACGGCTTCGTTATTAGAGCCGATTTGGGAAACCGTCGTGGCTTCATTTGATGCCCCCGAAAGCCGTTATACCGTTCCCCTATTGTTTGGAAAAAAATCCGTAGAAGCCCAAATTGAAGTAGAAAACACGCCGAACCAAGGTATTCAACTAACCTTGCAATACAAGCAGCAATCATTTAAAACGGCTATTTACCCCCTATTTAGCCAAGCTTTTTATGAATTACAAGAAAAATTGTCGCACTATAACATTCAAGTAAATAGTTGCGGTGGGTGTGCCTATTACTTCCAGCCAGCTTCTGCCCTACAAGCAACCCAACAAAAGCAAGTAGGGCTATGCCTAAAACAGCTAGAACAACAAACCCCTATCGATTCGATGAAACCCATTACCGTACTGAGCGAAACCTGTCAACATCAAGCACCTCTGGGTCAACGAGGAAATATCTTAAGTACGGTGAAGGCTCAGTTATTACTAGCTCAACCTGTCTGATAAAAAAACGCTACACCGAGCTGGTGAAGTTTTGTTACAACAGTGGCGAACAGTCGATTTTTCCTCTAAACTAGGGGTAAACAATCCTGATAGAGAAGATAGCCAGCCTATCGCAGAGAAAGAGAGTTTATCGCCCATGAACAAGCCGTCTCATCAACCACCGTGCGGAATGACCGCTACAACTGCTAGACAAGGCATTTCTCTGTTATTGGTAGGGCTATTATTGGTAGCCAATACGCTTTCACTAACCGCTTTGGCAGATGAACCGACTGATTCCCCCAATAGCTACAAGGGAAGCATTAGCGTTACCGAACAACTGAAACGCAAATACCCCACCGTCAATTACGACGACGTGGTTTCCGTCCAACAAGGCGAAACGCTAGATATTAAAATTTCCAGCATTTTAGGCGATGGTTTAAACGTAGAAGGCGATGAATTCTACGGTAAACTCAGCAAAGATTATGTGGTTAAAGGTAAGCTGCTACTGCCCAAAGGCACCGTCATTCACGGAGCAATTGAAACCATTACGCCTGCCAGAAGAATGGGCAGAAACGGGCATATCGCCATGAAGTTTGATTATTTAATTACCCCCGACGGGCGGGAAATTCCCATTGAAGGCGATGGGTCTACCCTGAAATCAAAAGCGGGCGAAACGGCAACCGCCGTAGCCAAAGTAACAGGGCTAGCCTTAGGGGGCGGTATTGTGGGTGCCGTTGTAGCACTTCGGGCGGGCGGGTTAGCTTTGGCTGCCGCTTCAAGCGGATACACCTTAGGTATTGGGGCAGGCGTTGGGGCAGCAGGTGGTTTGGCTATCGGGTTAATGCACAAGGGCGAAAGTGCCTTACTTCAGCCTAATACAGAATTGAAAATCAAACTAGGCGAAAACATGAAACTACCCAGCATGCAAGTACCCAACGGCAGTGTAGATGCAATTGCCCTACCTGGGTTGGATGTAAAAGTGCTAGGCTACAGGCTACAAAAAGATGCCTTTGGCGAACGGCGGGAAATAACCCTTTCAGTGGATATGAGCAACCAAACGCCCCATAGTTTTTCCACATTTGATATGGCGTTGATGGATGAAGATGGGCGGGTATTTTACCCTTCGCCTTTTGGCGATACGGGGCTGATGTTTGGCAAGCTTTCCGCCAATGCCCGTATGAAGGGGAATTTAAGCTTTAATGTGGAAGATGCCAACTTACAGCATTATTTGGTGTTTTTTAGCCAGTACCCTAGGGAAGTAGTGGCGAAAGTAGCGGTAGATGAGCGGGTTGCACCCGCCTTGGTGATGAGCAAACAACAACGCAAGCTGGAACGCCAAAACAGAGGGTATTAACCGCTACAAATCGCTTTGGCTGAAGTCCATTTCTTTGACGGGGTCGCGAAGAATAGCCACCAACGCCGTATGAGCCGTTCTAGAAATGGTATCAGGCATATTCGGGGTTTTCGCCAATTGGCGTAACAAATCACACGTGCGTCGAAGGTTCCGAACCAAATCGCCTTGGTCTAAGGTGGTCATACCAATCAACCCAGTCCAAGAAGTGCCTTTCGCCCAAACTTCCACCAACGGGCTAGCCACTGGATTTAAGTTCACTTGGGTGGTAATGCCAAAACGTCCCTGATAATTTTCAACCCGCTCTTTCAGCTTGAACAAACGGCTTAACGCTTTTTTCACACCCTTAGAAGGCGTTACAAAATTCTGCACATTATCTCGGGTAGAATCATTCACCATAGCAGAAACCACGGCAGCCAATTCTTCAGGAGCTAAATCTTCTAGCACTTTTTCCCGCAACGCTTCCGCCACAAACAATTCGTTTTCCGTGCGAATGTTCGAGGTTAAAACCCCCAACGGCGTTGGCTTTTGGTTCAGTTCAATGTAACCCATTTCACTGAGCAAATCAAACAAACGCAAGAACTGTTCCCAATAAATATTGGTTACGGCTTCCACTTCGGTTTCAAGCCGTTTGACCTGTTTACCCAAGCGTTCCACTTTTTCTTCTAACCGACGGTGCGTCTTCAACGAATCGCACTGAGAACAAGGCGACTCTTCCAATAAATCCCGAACGGATTCACTGCGTTCTTTCACTGAGGCTATATCGCCCAGCAGAACAGGGTCGTCGCCATATTTACGGTGTTGTTTTTTCAACAAATTAGCTTGACGGTTCAATTCCGTCATCAATTCTCTATCGCCCAAATGGGCTTGGAACTGTTCTAAACTCAGCGAATGCGGGCAGGGGAAATGAATCACCTCATCCAGCAACGCTTGGCGTTCTTCCAGTTGCGAACTAATGGGTTGCGTGCGTTTATCCGTCGTAAAAGCCCCAAAGCTTTTGCCCAACATAAATTCGACTTCTTCCAACCCAGACTTCTGCAACAGGTTCAGCACCATGCCATAAGTAGGCGTAAACTGGCTTTTCAATGGTTCTGCAGGACTGCTCGCAATTTTTGCTGCTTCTTGAGCCGTGTTAAAGGGGCTTTTCACCACAACCACATGCCCTTGCACATCCAACCCACGTCTGCCAGCCCTTCCAGACATTTGCAAGAATTCGCTAGCCGTTAGCAACCGATGCCCTTCGTTAGTCCGTTTAGAAATGGCGGTAATAACAGTCGTTCTAGCTGGCATGTTTATGCCCGCCGCCAAGGTTTCCGTGGCGAAAACCACTTTTAATAAATTGCGTTGAAAGAGCGTTTCAACCAGCATTTTCACCCCAGGTAAAAGCCCTGCATGGTGAGAGGCAATTCCGTTGAGTAACGCCTGATGATAAACTTCGTCAATTTCAACGGTCGCTTGGCTGGCATAGGAATCAATCAAGGCTTGAACTTGGGCTTTTTCATCCGCAGAAGTTAGCGGTAAATTGGCACACGCCCGAAGGTTGTTATCGCACCCTTTTCGGCTAAACGTAAAGAAAATGGCAGGCAACATATCCCTATCATACAATTCATCCACCAAATTCATGGGGTTAAACGGCGTGGTTCTATGCCGATGATTGGTGCTAACCCTATCATGCTGTAATTGCTTGTTCAGCAATTTTTTAGAGCCTGATTCAAACAAAGGCACAACTCTGCTTCCTTGCGAAAAATAAAACCGCAAGGGCACGGGGCGAAAATCGCTCCAAACCAGTTCGCACGTTGGGTGAATGCTGTTTATCCAGTTGGTTAATTCGGCGGAATTGGCAACCGTTGCACTGAGTGCCACCAATTGAATTTTCGGGGGGCAATAAACAATGGATTCTTCCCAAACCGTGCCACGGTCAGCATCGTTCATAAAGTGGCATTCATCCAACACCACATAGTTGACGTTTTGCAACAAGGTGTGGTCTTCATTCAAGCCGTAAAGCAAATTTCTAAACACCTCGGTGGTCATTACCACGATGCGGGCTTCCCGATTAACGGATTGGTCGCCTGTTAGTAGCCCGACGTTGCCTTCGCCGAAGCGTTCTTTTAAATCGTTATATTTTTGGTTGGAAAGAGCCTTGAGGGGGGTGGTGTAGATGAGCTTTCTGCCTTCGTCCATTGCTTTGAGGGCGGCGAATTCAGCGATGGCGGTTTTTCCTGCACCCGTGGGGGCACAAACCACGACGCTTTTGCCAGCGTCAATATGTTGGATGGCTTCTTCTTGGAAGTCATCTAAGGGGTAGGGGAGCATTTGTTTGTAGACGTTAAAAATATCGCTATAAGTGGTTTCGGGTGTGGTCGTCATAATTGAGAGAGGTTGCTCATTTCTAAAGGGGAAAGTGGAAAGCCGTTGGTTTTTTCAGCTTCCCGATAAAATCTTGCAATCTAGTATAGCACTAACATACCTTGAAATAAACGAACTGCTTTTTATACCCTATTTTCAAGTGGATGTAATAAGTTACGACCATTTTAATGGTATACTGATAAAAATTACCCTGTTGTCTAAAAATCAAATAAAAAAGGATTACCCTACCCCATGCCTACCATTCCATTGCCAGATATTCTACTGATTCTCGGTATACTAGCCGCCATTGTGGGGGCATGTACCCTATTTACCAACGCCATTGAATGGGTCGGGCACCGATGCAACCTGTCGGCTGGTGTGGTCGGCAGTGTGCTAGCCGCCGTTGGAACCGCCCTACCCGAAACCATCGTGCCGATTGTCGCCATCGTTTCAGGCAACCTCAACCCCAACGCCATGAGCGTAGAATCCGCAGGAGAAATTGGCACAGGTGCCATTTTAGGAGCCCCCTTCATGCTAGGCACCCTAGCCATGTTCATAACAGGGCTTGCCGTGTTAATCTTCACGTGGCTGAAAAAACGCACCCTGCACATGCCCCTAGACCACGAACAATTCTACAGAGATATGACCTATTTCTTCGTTGCCTACGGCATTGCCGCTTGTTCAGCGTTAATACCCGCTTCCGCTTCGGGTTTTCGGTACGGCATTGCCGTTTTACTGCTGGGCATTTACGGCTTATATCTGTATAAAACACTGACCGATACCACCGAAGAAAACACTGTGGTAGACCCCGCTCACCCCGAAGAAAATGAAGATCATCACCTAGACCCGCTCTATTTCGCACCGAAATCCGCTGAACCTAAAACGGCTATGATGGTACTGCAAACCTTCGTTGGCTTAGCGTTGATTGTCCTATTAGCCCACCATTTCGTGGGGGAAATTAACCATTTAGCTACCTCGTTAAAACTAGATGCGATGGTTTTAAGCCTGATAATCATCCCCATAGCAACCGAACTACCCGAAAAATTCAATAGCGTCATGTGGATTAGCCAACGTAAAGACACCCTAGCGATGGGCAATCTAACAGGGGCGATGGTCTTTCAAAGTTGCATTCCTACCGCCATTGGCGTTGCCTTTACGCCGTGGGTATTTACCGCTTTAGCCCAAACCAGCGTGCTTTATTGCCTACTTTCAGCCTTAGTTATTACGGCTATCGGGTTTCGGTTAGGTGCCAAAGCAACCCCGTTTGTGCTATTAAGTGGCGGCGTTTTTTATGGTATGTTCGTATGGAAAGTGCTACAAAGTTTACCGAAATAGAAGGGTTCATTGATGCCTACCCCCACCCCCCCTACCCGAAAACTCAAAGTGCTTTCCGTGTTTGGCACCCGCCCCGAAGCCATTAAAATGGCTCCCGTGGTAAAAGGCCTAGAAGCTCAAAACCACTGGATTGAAAGCAAAGTGTGCGTTACGGCACAACACCGTCAAATGCTAGACCAAGTGCTTCAATTGTTCGATATTACGCCAGATTTTGACTTGGATTTAATGAAGCCCAATCAAGATTTATTCCACATAACAACCGCCGTTTTGAATGGGATGAAGCCCATTTTAGAAGCCGAAAAACCCGATATCGTGCTAGTTCATGGCGATACCACAACCAGTTTCGCCACCAGCTTGGCGTGTTACTATCTACAAATTCCTGTCGGACACGTGGAAGCGGGACTTCGCACTTATAATAGCCAGTTTCCATTCCCTGAAGAATTGAATAGGGTTGTAACGGATGCCATTGGGACGCTGTTTTTCGCCCCGACGGAACAATCAAAGCAAAACCTGTTAGCCTTGCGTGGCGGAAACCCCAAGGGGATTTTTGTAACGGGCAACACCGTGATTGATGCCCTCTTTCAAACGCTGAACGCCCCTGTTAAAGTGGCTTCGCCTGTTACGCTAAAAGAGGGGAATCGGTTGGTTTTGGCGACCGTGCATCGGCGGGAAAATTTTGGTGAGCCGTTGCAGGCGATTTTGAAAGCGATGTTGCACTTGTTGGAGCAGTTTCCTGATGTGGAATTGGCGTTGCCCGTTCACCCGAACCCGAATGTGAAGCCGTTGGTGGAAGCCACGTTGGGGCAACAGGAGCGGATTCATTTACTGCCTCCGCAAGAGTATGAGCCGTTTTGCAGGCTGATGCAACAAGCTTGTTTGATTTTGACCGATTCTGGTGGGGTGCAGGAAGAAGCCCCTTCGTTGGGGATACCTGTTTTGGTGTTGCGAGATGAAACCGAACGCCCTGAGGCGGTTGAGGCGGGGACGGTGAAGTTGGTTGGCCCGCATTATGAACAAATTGTGGCGGAAGCTTCAAAACTTTTAGGTGATGGGGCTTATTACCAAGCCATGCAGCGGGCGACCAACCCTTATGGGGATGGGCAAGCCGTCCGCCGAATTGTTGACGCCCTGCGTGGGTTTTGGGAGCTATCATAGAACTCACCACTAGAGATTTATCAAACTTTACGTTATAATATTGGTCAAATTAGTAATGCTATTACGGTGATGAGGGCTAATAAATGAGTACGCAGGTTGTGGTAAAATCTCCTAGCATTAAACATAAACAACAAACCCTATTTGAGCCACCTAGTACCTCTTTAAGCTTAGAAGGCTATAAATTTATCGATTTATTTGCTGGCATTGGTGGTATCCGTATTCCTTTTGATGAATTAAATGCTCAATGTGTTTTTTCTTCTGAATGGGATAAACATTCCCAGCAGACCTATATGCTTAATTTTGGAGAATTACCCTTTGGAGATATTACTCAAATAGAAGCCTCTCAAGTTCCTTCGTTTGATATTTTACTGGCTGGATTTCCTTGTCAGCCTTTTTCAAATGCAGGACATAAAAAAGGATTCGATGATGTAAGAGGAACGCTTTTTTTTGATATTTGTAGAATTATTGAACACCACAAGCCTGAAGTATTACTTTTGGAAAATGTAAAAGGCTTTAAAAATCACGATAAAGGGAATACTTTTTCCGTTGTCAAAAGCCATTTGAACCAATTAGGTTATACTGTTTATTCCCAAGTGTTAAATTCAAAAGATTTCGGCTTACCACAAAACAGAGAACGAATTTATATTGTTGCGTTTAAATCACCCGTTTTTTTCAAGTTCCCGAACCCACCTTTGAGTCCGACCTTTGTGGAATCCATCTTAGAACAAACCGTGGGTGAAGAATATACACTGTCCGACAAGTTATGGGGCGGGCATCAGCGAAGAAAACAAGAACACTTAAATAAAGGTAATGGCTTTGGGTATTCTTTATTCCATCCTCATTCCAGTTATACGAGTACGATTTCAGCACGTTATTATAAAGATGGCTCTGAAATTTTGATTGCCCAAGAAGACAAAAATCCACGTAAGCTAACCCCAAGAGAAGCCGCTCGTTTGCAAGGGTTTCCAGAACATTACAAAGTATCTGCTAGTAAAGTACAGGCGTACAAGCAATTTGGCAACAGTGTTTCAGTGCCAGTGATTAGGGCATTAGCAACAGAAATTGCCTCTGCACTCAAAGGACAAAATTAAATGAAGCATGAACTCAAAAAATTAACAGTACCTAATGAAAAGTTGGATTTTAATCTCAAATTTTACTTCATGCTAATGTTTTCAGAAAGTATCAATCAGTCAATTATTTCAAATTCAGGTTCAAATTATGAAGATCGAATTAGAAGTGTTTTAGTTAAGGCTGGTGTGCCGAATGAAAGCATTACTAAGGAACACGATGCGAATGATAAAAGTACAGAATTTGACTTCTTTTTTACTTTGGAGGGTAAAACCATCGGTATTGGGGCGAAAAGAACACTCAGAGAACGTTACAAACAATTCGCTAAAACAGCCCATACAAGCAAAATCGATGTATGGATTGAAATAACTTTAGGCGTTGATTCAACAGAAGGTAAAGTCCAAACAATTTGCCAACAACATGATATTGTTCTTTTTGTGGCTGATGAAATTTATCAAACTCATGGTTATCTTCAAAATGAGAAAAATTGCTATTCCGTTAATGATTTAACATTAGATACCCTAAAAAAACTAGCAGATAGCAACTAACAACCCCACTTTCCCGACCCCATTTAGCCAGCGTTGGACGAAAAGCAAGGGGTTGCTTCTCTTGCAAACAATAAAACCACCACACAACAATGCCCTTAGGAAAAAGTTTTTTTCCTAAGGGCATTGTTTTCGGGAAGACAGGATTCGAACCTGCGACCCTCTGCTCCCAAAGCAGATGCGCTACCAAGCTGCGCCACTTCCCGAAATTTGATTACTTAACAAGATTATAACAAGCATAGCCGTTAAGCAACCCTTTCCTTGAATAAAAGCTCCTATTATTAGAGGACAAACCTTCATGTTTCCATGGCTTCAGCCGAAAGCAAGTGTATACGCAAAAAATAAAGGTCTTCTGCCCCTGAAAGGCAGTGGTACCTTTTACTAACGACTAGTTTTTCTTATTTCTTAAAAGGATTGTGTTCTGGGTTCCAGTTTCTACCTTGTTGGGTAGCCACTGTAACCAACCAACCAAGGATGGATGGTCTTCCGCACGTCTTTATCGCTTCATTACCCTGCTACGTTTGTGGGTGTAATGCCGTGATGATGGTGTATTTTAGCCATTCAATGCCCACCTGAACCCCACCCGTTTGTGGTTTGGTTTAACTGTAGGCACTGCCTTAAAGGAACCTTGGTTGTATGAATCCATTTAATCCCTTTTCACCGTTTCAACAGTTCGGTTCCGAAAATCCACAAAATTCGTCTGCAATAACAGGAGACCCTTCAGCGGTTGTTTCTCCGCAACGTGGATTAGTGCAATTTCAATCGTTGTTAAAAACAACCACTAGCCAGTTTGGTGCCGTGCAGGCACAGGAATGGTGGGGCTTAACCCAAGAAGCGGCTTGCCCTAAAGTGATTTTAGATGTGCTTAAATCCTATTATCAAGATTTATTAACCACCGCCCCCGAAAACCCTGAAGCCATAGTTCGTTCTGCTTGGTGCAAATGGCGAATGGGCGAATTATTAGGATAGGCTTACAGCTAGAACACCGTATTTATAGCCTAGTAGACCATTGGTTTGTGATGGCAGAAGGACGGTGGCACCAACTACAGAAAAAACAGTTAGATGCTGGCATGCTAAAAGCGTTATCGATGGTTGACTTATCTCATCATTCCGCTACTTCGGCGGTGGATTTACCCTTTCCTACCATGGGCAAGCAAATTATACCTGAAGGCTTTGCTTTCAACGCCACCAATGTAGATGTGATGGAGAATCTAACCCAAGTATTAACCAGTGGGTTGCAACACGTAGCAGAACCTCCCGCTTCATTGGCTTCTAACCAACTAGTTTCTGTTGGTAACAGTAATAATAAAGCCATTGTACCAGTCGTTATACGCTCAGAATGGGCGATGCTGCTGAATAAATCAGTCCATGGCAAAGCCATTCGGTTGTTGGAGCAGGAAGACTGGGAAATTGCCATTCCGACCTTAGAAGAGTGGTTAGAATTGCATAGCGAAGATACCGATGTTTATTATGCGTTGGTGCAAGCATGTTACGCTTCGCAACGGTTGGTGAAAGGGCTTTATTATTGCAGAGTATTACTCAATAAATTGCCACACCATGCTAAAGGCTATCACGCAATGGCGATGATTGCTCATGCGTTAGATGATGTGGATGGGGCGATTGAAGCCTATAAAACGGCTATTACCTTTGGGTTAGACCCTTCATGGACGGCGAGTATTGCCAGAGAATTAGCAACGCTTTTTATCAGCGAAAAACAAGATGCAGATCATTCCATTGCATGCTTAAAGCTTTCTCAGGAACTACACCCTGCAGAACTGGAAGCTCAATTTCAGTTAGCAGAATTATACTGTGATTTAGGCGAATATCATCAAGCCATTACGGCTTATGAAACCTTGGCGGTTTTACAACCCACCAATGCGGATATTTTTGGGTTTTTGGGCTTCCTGTATTGGCAAGTAGATAGATTTACGCAAGCCCAAGAAGCTTATTTAAAGACTATTGAGTTAGAACCCACTAATGCCATTGCCTATAATAACCTTGGCGTATTGTATTTGGATGTACATGGCGATAGCTCAAAGGCGTTACAGCAATTTGAATCGGCTACAAGTATTAATCCTCATTACACGATGGCGTGGTTTAACCAAGGGCGGGTGTTTCAGCAGCAAGGGCAAGTTCAACGCGCTAAAACCAGCTATCGTAAGGCTCAAGCCTTGAACGATGGGGAATTCTGCGAATTAGATGCTTCGGAATTAAAAAGCCGTCTGCAACAGCTGGGTGAATAGAAAATACCCTTAACACCTAACGTTTTTTTATGAATACAGAAGGTTATCGCTTCGGGCTAGGGCTTCATGGGGGGTACCATTTGGGCACCCCCACACCCCCCGCAAAATTAAGGGGCTACTCGCCGCCCCCTTAATAATCCCCAGGGGAACAACTGGTTAATCGGCTTTCATGTACGTTGGAAATAGGCTTGAGCGGAAGCTCTGAAGTTCCCTAAATGCTCTGCTTCGCTACGCTCGCACCAGCCTATCTCCAACTGCCTATGGTTTGAAGCTATCAATTTTAATAAAAGCTAGCAAAAATTGAGCATGCAACTTTGTTGTCAAGTGGCAAGCTTTTGCCCATGCGGTGGACGGAAAGCATCGGCGACTGCAGAGCAAACGCGATGGTCGTTCCTACTGGTGGTACAAAATCCAATCATTGAAGCCGTTCTTAAGCCGACTGTTTTTCTGGCACGGTCTGCAAAACAAGCATCCCTAATAACACTGCGGCACTTTCAACTACAAAGGCTAAGCTCCAATCATGGATACCACCAAAGGCGGCTTGAATAGGTGAATGCTCAATCCATTGCCCAATAACCAATATGGCTAAAAACTGTGGTGTGCAGATAAATAAGTTCAAGAAGCGTAGCATGACTCGTTCGTCGTCCTTGGTCATCGGGTTTTTCAACAACGCAAACGGAATGGATAAGATAGTTGCCCATGCAACGCCAGCCCCAACCAGCATATAAAATACACCCATAGCCGAATGAACCCACGAAGCCACACCAAAACTCAAGCCCATGCAAGCTAGGGTAACGGTAAGCATTCGTTTTTTACGCCATTTTTTGCCTAATAACGCTAGAGGAATCGTTAGCAATAAGCCCACCAAGCCAAATACCATAAAGGCTAACATTGCGGTACTTCGGGCTTCTGTATTCGTATCTGCGTAAAACTCTTGTTTATCTAAGGTTTCTAGTAAAGGCAAAGTAGCAAAATTCCCTAACGCTTGTTCTGCTTCGGGTATCGCCCCTTCGGTTTGGGTATCTAGGGTTTTCTCGTAAAGCGGAAATTCCAACAACGCTAGTTTTAATTCAATGACTCGTTCGGTTTTAGAAATACCTGTGGAAAGTGTCTTATCGACTGCCAATTGTTGAATGGTAGCAACAGCTTGTTTCATCGTTCGCCCTAAATACGGTACCAACGCCGCATCTAGCTGGATGTTTAAGCTGGTAATATCCGCAATGGTCGGTACAATCAATTTTTTTCGTTGGGTACTAATAGCTGTTACCGTATTGCTTAGTGTTTTATAGTCTGTCTCTGTCGCCACATGGGCATCAATAGCTTGAGCTACCTGATACAAGGCTTCTTCTTTTTTGTAGCTTGTTTGAGACATATCTGGCAGGTCGTAAATGGTACTCACGACAAACGGCGTTAAATAAATGAATAGGCACATAACACCTATCCATACGAATTGAACGCCTAAGAAGCCCAAAGCTAACTTTTGTAGCGTTATGACGCTTAAAGAAGCATTGGTTTGAGGTGGTTGTGATAGTGTGGCATTACTCATTGGGGAAGTAGTCTTTATCCAAGTTTAAAATAGTATTATACCCCCAAAAGTAGGTTGGTTTCAACCTGCGGAAGCGGATTGTTAGTATTTTCTTCACATACCCTCAAGTTTTAGGTATAAAGACCGACTTTACCAATAGACCCCCCATAGGCGTCAACCCTTTTAGCTTATTTTTTAAACTCAATAGTTTAGTGTGAAACAACGGTGTAAAGCCAAGTAAAGGAAGAAAACACAATGCCCAAAAAAACAAACAACAACCGCATTACTAAAGCCAACCAATACAAAGCCTACTATGGCATTACCTTAATTGAAACACTCATGTCTGTCGGCTTGCTGGGTGTGGTACTCATCCCCCTGCTCATGACTTCCACCGCCTACCTCAGCACCAAACTACTAAAACACCGCTCTACAACAGAACTCTCTCAAAACGTCAACGCCTTAGGTGCCAAGCTCAATACCCTAACCGCTTCAACAGCTGGCGTCAACCCCCTCACCGCCACCGCCACCAATTTAGAACTCATGGTTAAAAACCCCGATGGCACAAAAAGAGTCTATCAATACAGCATCGTTGGAACTGCAGGCACCCAACGGTTACGAGAATTTCAAGGCACCAGCCAAAATAGAACCAGTGCCTCTGCCTTACGCAGTTTAAGAAGCTGTCTTCATAGTGTAGGATTTGTTGTATAATGGTTGGATAGAAAAGAGCTACCCATGGACTATCCAACTGATTTAACAGACAAACAATACAACCTGATCGCCGATTTGTTCAATGTAGGAAACTACGGTCAGG
>JAPLIO010000086.1 GCA_026389055.1 Candidatus Melainabacteria bacterium
GGCGGATTCAAGTAAGAAGCGTTCCACCCCTAGTGGAACGCTTCTTACTTGAATCCGCCTTACCAAATGAAACTGAACGAGAATTGGATGCTCAAATTGAAAAAATAGAGCAATTGATTGCCAATAAAATAGAGGCAGAAATAACAAAGAACATTACCGAGTAACCACAATAAACACATCCTGCCCGCTAATTAAATACCCCCGAGTAACCGCATTAAACGACCGCTTCGGTTCCAGCGTGCTAAGGGCAAACACCAACGAACTAGTTACCTTATATAACGCCTCATCTTCCGTAGAACGAACCCACTCAAACCCAATGGTAAAGCGTTCAACCGCATCGCTAATGGGTTCTCTGCTAATAATTTTACCCTGCACACTAGACCGTGCAGGAATGGTAACAAACGACCCATCGGGTTTTTTAAACAAAATGGCCTCTTTCAACTGAAAGTAAACCACATCGTTCAACGCCAATTGCTTGCCAATAATGGCTTGGCTAGGGGTAATGGTAAAATAAGTTTTTGGCGGAATAGTCCCCGCTGAAAGCGTGGCTTCATCTTCCAGTTCATTAGCAAGGGTATTTTGGGCTTTTTCCACCAGTAACAATTTGGTGGCTTCTAGGGTAGTAATCATCGTGTTAAGCCACTCTTGCGTGATGGGCTTGGTAGGTTTTAGCGGAATATCGCCTTTTTCGGCGGATAAAATGCCCGCTAGGTAAAGCATCGCTACCCGAGGCTTTTGGAACGGGAGTAATTGTTCTTGCCCTGTTATTTCAGGTAGAATACCTGCAAGTTGGGCGGGCGTTAGTTTTTTGTTAGGGAAAAGCACTTTGCCTAGGGCTAGCCAAGCGTCTAGTTGGGTGGTGGGTTCGTCGGGGTTGAAGTACCCATCATCGTTGGGGAAGAGGAGATGGTAGCGGTAGGCGGTATCTAGGTAGATGAAATCTGGGTCTGAAAGTTCAACATCCGCAAACAGGGGAAAGGTAGACCCCCACTGGGTGGGCAGTTCAAAGCGGTTCACCAAAAATTGGGCAAACGTTCGTTTGCTAACCAGTTGGGCGGGCGTAGGGGTGGGGGGCGTTTTGGGCACTTCGGCAGGAGAGGGGGGGATGACAGGCAGTGTTTGCAATGAAGGCTTCGGGCTAATAGCAGGCACTTCCGCTTGAACGGAAGGAACTATTAGGTGCCCCATTAATAAACTAAAAAACACGAGTAGTTTTGTTATTAATTTTAAAGAATTAATATAAAACACTATTGTAATGACCAACGGTTAATTAGCAACGAGGCTAATGTATCACATCGTTGCTGAATAGCTGTTTCATCCCAGCTGTTTTCGGCAGACCTAGACGAAAAATAATTTTTATTTAACTTAAACGTACTATCATTCTTAAAAAAGTCTAACTTAGCAGCAAATGATTTTGTTCCAAGCTGTCTATTGGTTTTTCTTTCTAATAGCGTTAAATTACCAAAATTAAAAGCAAGCTCTGGTTTATTCAATGCCTCTTTTTTCGGTAATATATGTTCTAAATTCAAGGTTTTAGCCTGAAAATAGCGATAAGCCTCTGCATTATCGTAACCAAGCCTATAGAGGAGATAAGTAGGTGTTGAGGTCTGCTTGAAAAGCCGGTTACTTAAAGCACTCCTAATTTCATCATCAGCAGGATAAAGACCCAGTGATTTCAGTTTTTTTACTAGCAATTCTTTAGAAAAATTTTCTTGCCCTGAGCCAATTTGTTTAAACCAAGAAACTAGATGCTTAAATGCAGACTCTAATTGATTCGGATTCTTATTACAGATAGTTAAGTAACGTACCATACAAATAGTTATCAATCTGCAAACATCTGGAAAATAATGAGAATCAAGATATAGTTGTGAAGCCATGAAAATGCTTTTTTGTTGCTTATAACCTAATACAATGGTATCGGCAATATAAGGTTTAATTTCTTTATAATCAGCATCATCCCAAAAAGCATCGTCAACACTAGATAATGCTTGATAAAAAGGTAGGTATCTCTGTAAATTCGTTAAAAGCTCATAAGCTTTGTCGTAAGAAGTGATTGTTTCTTTAAAAGAAGTATATAATTTTTTCTTTGTCTTATTTTCTCCAGTAGCTCCCCAATAGGTGTGTATAAAATCTAGTAAGTTTTTATCTGTTTCTTCTTCAAGAGTATTCCAAATATCGATAATTTCATCAAAATCTTCACCCGTTTTTTTGTCTCTAGTGGTAATTTTCACAATGTGGTTTTTCAGTAAATCTGCAGCAGAAAGAGAAAGTCCTCTAGCGTTGAGTGTTTCAAATAAATTAAAAATTTCTTGCTCATCTTCAGCTTCCATAACACTAAAAGTTAAAATATCTGCTGCCGATTCTAAAAACTTAATAACGTCTGCTTGAGGCGTTCGACTATCTTTCAGTTCTTTCTGTATTTTTTCATAAAAGAACTGATAACTCTCTTCTATAGCAGATAAATTCTTTTTCTGCTTCTTTTCTCCAAGATCTTTTACTAGTGCTGTATAAATTTCTTTATCTGTTTTATTTAACCAGATTTTTATTTTTGGTTTATTCACAATAAGTGCATCATCATATTGCAAATATCTATCTTTCAGTATTTTGACCTGTTCTGGGCTACCACCATGTTCTTTTAAATAATGAATACCTGCTAAAAACAAGAGTGAAATCGTTGCCAAACGCTGTTGCCCGTCAACAATGTGTTTGCGTTTTAACTCATCTTTAGTGTCATCATCTTGTGTGTCATGAAAAACCAAATAACCCATGTAATGAGCAATTTCATCTTTTTTTGCTTCAATTAAATCTTCCCATAACGCAGTCCAATGGGTTGTTTCCCAACAATAGTTGCGTTGATATAAAGGCACTTTATATAAAGCTTTTGCGGTTGTAATCAAATCGTTAAACGTTTTAGTTGTATTTTCAAATTTTAATTTTGCCATAGCTTTAGACGATACTCCTTTTTTTAAATACAATGATCTTGTTTACTATTATTGTATTGTTTTTACTTCAGGCTGGCAAGAAAGGCAGTAGTTGAGAAAGCAGACTGCACGCCTGATGCCAAGTTTTTTACTTCAACCTGTTTTTTGATGACTTCAGCATCGCCCAAAATAACGGCATTAACCGCCTTGCGTTTATCTGCTTGAGCCAACTGCTTACCAAAAGGCTTATGCGTTAAATCCACTTCCACGCTAGCACCTTTCGACCGTAATTGCTCTGCCAAGGCAAACGCTTCCGCTGGCTGATTCGTAACAATGTAAAAATCCAACGCAGGGGGTTCAGCAATGGTTGCCAGTTTCATCAATCGTTCAACACCCATCGCCCAGCCAATAGCAGGGGTTTCAGGCCCACCGAGTGTTTCAACTAATCGGTTATAACGCCCGCCACCACAAACCGCACTTTGAGCCCCCAATTGGTTTGAGGTCAATTCAAACACCGTACCCGTATAATAATCCAACCCCCGCACCATCCGCCGATTAACGGTATAAGCCACGTTCAACTTATCTAAAATACCACAAAGCGTTTTGAAACTTTCTTGGGCTTCAGCAGACCAATCAAACGTGCGAAGAAAGGTTTCAACCGCACCGCCATCATACAAGGTTTTGCAAGTAGGCACCTTACAATCCAACATCCGAATAGGGTTCTGTTCAAACCGACGCTGACAATCTTCGCAAAGTTCAGGCAAATGCGGGGCTAAAACCGCTTTTAACGCTTCCCGAAACCGAACTCTGTCTTCAGGCGTACCCACGGTATTCAAGTGCAGTTCCACGCCTTCAATTTTCAGGGCTTTTAATACCGCCATGGCTTGTAAAATCACTTCAGCATCCGCTTGAGGAGTATCTAACCCCAACAACTCACTGCCAAATTGGTGAAACTGACGCTGTCTGCCTTCTTGCGGGCGTTCATACCGAAACATTGCCCCGGCATAGTACAACCGAACGGGCTTGGGTGACCGATGCAACCCTTGTTCAATATACGCCCGAACCACGCCAGCCGTGCCTTCAGGGCGAAGGGTGATAGACCGCCCTTCTTTTTCAAAGGAATACATTTCTTTGTTGACAATATCGGTACTATCGCCAACGCCCCGTTCAAACAGGCTAGTCGCCTCGAAAATAGGGGTATCAATGCGGGTGTAATTGGCTGCTTCCAACACGGCGGAAGCCGTTGCTAATAACCCAAACCACTGATGACTTTGGGCGGGCAAAATATCTTGCGTGCCTTTAGGTCGTTGAATAACAGGGGAAGACATCATCATCATCATGGCGTGTATTGCTTTCTATTGAAAAATAGGTAGAATTAAAGACTATAACCACAGTCTAACAAAAAAACGACACGATAACAGAAGGAGCATTTAACCATGTTGACCATTCGCCCCCACCAAGAAAGAGGCTTCGCTAACCGAGGCTGGTTGCAAAGCTGGCATAGTTTTTCGTTCGGTTCCTACCAAGACCCCCAACACATGGGCTTTGGTTGCCTAAGGGTCATTAACGAAGACATTATTCAGCCCAGCGAAGGCTTCCCAACCCACGGGCATGCCGATATGGAAATTATTACCTATGTGCTTTCAGGTGCCTTAGCCCATAAGGATAGCTTAGAGACAGGTTCAACCATTCTCCCCAGTGAAGTGCAACGCATGAGTGCAGGAACAGGTATTACTCACAGTGAATACAATGCGTCAGATACAGATCCTGTTCATTTACTGCAAATTTGGATTTTACCCGCTACGCAAGGCACAACCCCTAGTTATGAACAGAAGCCCATTCCGTTTGAAACCAAGGCAGGGCAATGGGTACTGGTGGGGTCTCAAACAGGTAAAGAAGGGTCAGTTACAATTAACCAAGATGTAACCCTTTATGCTGCAAGACTACACGAAGGCGAAACGCTTTCTTATTCACCGCAAGCTAATCGAAAGCTTTGGTTGCAAGTAGCCAAGGGGAGTGTTCAGCTTAATAATTCACCCCTAACTGCGGGTGATGGGGTGGGGATTGTAGATGAACCCTTGCTAACGCTAACGGATGCAACCCCTGATACGGAAATTCTATTATTCGATATGGGAATTTAACGGTTGCCCGTTCCAAAAATTGGTTGAGGTGGTTTTATGATAGTAATAACACTCCCTCTCCATGTATTGATAAAAGGTATCTTTTTATGGCATTTCCTTACGGCGGTTATGGTACCATCTCCCCAGCCTATGGCGGATACGGTGGGTATGGTGGTTACGGCGGTGGTAACTATGAACACTGCCATCATAACTATCCCCATCCTCTTAACTACCACAGCCACGGTAGTTTACTTGCTACAGCGATAGGTGGCTTGTTCACGGGCGATTATTCTGGCTATAGGTATGTGGCAAACCCCGTCTACCCCAGCTTCCCCATCGGGGGGTATGGTTTAGGCTACGGTATGGGTTTGGGGGGGTATGGTTTAGGCTACGGTATGGGTTTGGGTGGCTATGGTATGGGCTACGGTGGCTACGGAGGACTTGGGGGCTTTGGTGGCTACGGGATGGGTGGCTACGGTGGCTACGGGATGGGCGGATTCGGGGGCTTTGGTGGCTACGGTATGGGTGGCTACGGCGGGTATGGTTACGGATTAGGTAACGTTCCCTATGGTGGCTTTTTCTGGGGGTCTCGTCCTAATTTACCCGCTTGCACAGGGCATTTCAATAATTACCGTTCAGGGCAACAAGCCCCTAACCAACCCTTGGAAAAAGAAAGCCTTCATCAATCAGAAGAAGTCTCTGCAATAGCGACTCCCACCCCAATTGCCCCAAGTAAACCCCGTTCAATTTATGCCCAAAGGGCTATGAATCTTCAGCCTTCGTTGTTTCGGGTGTAACAACAGTAAGCGTTTGCATTTTGAGCAAATTATAACTATGTTGGGCTAATTCCACCCGTTCTTCTTTAAATTTTTTCAGCAAGGCTAAGAAAAACGTCTGTTGATAATCCATATGCAGGTTATAATCACTGTTTTTCACAAAATAAACCAATTCTAACGCAAAACCGACCGTACCAACCCCCGTAAAATGCACTCTATCAAAGCGTAAATCATGCTGTTGTTGCCTTACCAATGCCTCAATCCAACTAGGAATTTGTTTCAGCTGGTCTAACGGAGTGGCAAAATCCACCTGAAGGGCCTGCACCACTCGGCGTTCTTCCATTCTTCGGTAATTACGAATACGGCTACTAAGTAAATCTGCATTGGCAATAACCAGTTGTTCGCCTGAAAGGGCGTTGATTCTGGTGGTTTTTAGCCCGATATGTTCCACCGTGCCCATGTACTCGCCCAAGGCGATAAAATCGCCCACCACAAAAGGTTTATCCAACATAATAGAAAAAGCGGAAAATAAATCTTCTAAAATACTTTTAACTGCTAGGGCGATAACAATACCCCCAATACCTAAGCCTGTTACCAAGCCCGTAATGTTCACGTTGAAATTATCTAACGCTACTAGCAACAGAATAATCCACACAATGCCAACAATAATCACGCTAATAGGCCCCATGAGGGTTCTGTAAGCTAGCTTATCGTCTTCTGTTTTTTGGGCTTCAATGTGGGCTTGTAGGCTCATTAACGTGAGCGGTTTTGTCCATACTGCCAGTTGAAAGAGCAGTGCCAGCAGCGGGAGTTGATTCAAAATAGTGTGGAGCGTTTTGGGTAATTTCAGGAAGAGGGTCGCCACGACTAATGAAACTAAGAGTAAAAATAGGGGCGAAAGCGTTTGTAAGGCTTTTACAATAAAATGACGAATGCCAGTTTGGTCAGGTAAGGTTACTTTTTGCAAGCAGTCTGCCAGTTTGCTTCTGCCCCATAGTAGCAATAAAAACAGCACCAAAAAGGCAACAGATGCCAGCACCCATTGGCTAGCAGGCAATAAAAGCCATGCTATGTTTAAGTTAAACAATTGTTCAGTCAACCTGTTCATTTTACCTGCTCCCCAATGTTGTTTAATACCAATTCAAAGATTAAATAGCGTAAATTTTTTCTGTGTAGGGGTGCGATTTACTAGCCCTACGGTCTATGCAGGGCAACGCATCCGTTTGGGGATTGTGGGGCGGACGTGATAAATCACGCCCCTACATTAAATACGCTATTCAAACTTTGAATTGGTTTAACGTACTAAATGCCATTTTTACTTTTAAATGCAATTTTTACTTTTATGATACACTAAATTCAAGCTAAAGTTTTAAATTCTGCCCGAAAGGATGACTGGTTTGTATGGAAAATTTATTAAGTAATAGTGTTATTTTGTTACTAAGACTTTGTGATTTTTATGGGATATTGCTGATGGTGAGTATTTTTGGGTCTTGGTTTCCGCAGTTGGATTGGTACAAGCAACCGCTACGGTTTGTTCGGGATGTTACCGACCCCCCATTGAATTATGCCCGTTCGATTATTCCACCGTTGGGGATGTTTGATCTTTCCCCCATTGCGGTATTCTTTGCCTTGCAGGTGGTTAAAGCACTGTTAAGTGCCCTAGTGCCAGTTGCCAGATTTTAGCTTGTTGAGGTTACGGAAAAAGGTCTATTGGGCGTGCTAATTTTGTTACTGTGGTACTCATGTCGGTTATTTACTCGGTGTAAACGCCCTAATTCCGTTCCTCGTGCCTCATTATCCCATCCCACTAAACCTTTTTCCGTAACCTCATTAGTATTATTAACGTTACTCAATTCAAAAATGAGGCTAGGCAACCCATTATCTTTATGAGATAGTAAGCTTGAAGTTTATTCTGTTGTTAATGTTTTTTAACGTCTGTTTCGCTCAAAAGAGTTGTTCTTTATATAGCACGATAGATGTTAAGCTGAAAAAAAGGTTTTATTGAAATGATGATGAGCAATACACAGCCCGAACAAGCCCTGCCACCCGCACGCTTACTTGAAGGCAAACGTGCCGTTATTACGGGCGGTTCAAGAGGCATTGGTAAAGCCTTGTGTGAAATTTTTGCCAGAGAAGGGGCGGATGTTGCTTTTAACTATAACAGTAATGATGTAGAAGCCCAAGATACCGTTAAACGTATAGAAGCCTATGGTAGAAAAGCCAAAGCCTTTAAAATTTCCGTCGTAGATAGAGACGGCTTAAAAGAAATGACCAAAACCTTAGTAGCCGAATGGGGTGGCATTGATATTTTAGTCAATAACGCCGCCATTAACAAAGGCGATAATTTTGTAACCACCACAGAAAAATCATGGTTAGATGTGATTAACACCAATGTAAACGGGCTATACTACGTTAGCAAACCCATTACCAAGGTAATGATGAAGCAACGTTCAGGGTGTATTTTAAATATTACCTCTATTGCGGCTATTCGTACCGTGCCAACTTCGGTTCACTATGCTACATCTAAGGCAGCAGTTATTGGGTTTACCAAGTGTTTATCTCGGGAATTAGCAGGGTTTGGTATTACGGTTAATGGTATTGCTGCGGGTATTTACAATACGGATTTAGGGCATTCTTTACCTGATGCGATGATTGAAGTTTATAAAAACTGGGTAGCCAAAGGTAGAATGGGAGACCCGAAGGATTTAGCCGAAGTGGCTGCGTTCCTTTGTTCTGATCGTAACGCTTACATGCAAGGTGAAATTATCACCGTTGATGGCGGTTGCGTAACCTAAACCGCAATTTAATAACCATTATTTTAATCACAAAATCCCCAACGATGGTTTATTTACCTCTTTGGGGATTTTGTGGTTTTTTAAAATACTATAACACCCATTAACAGTTAAAATAGCGTAAGCGTTCAAACCAACCAGTAGGAACGACCATCGCATTTGCTCTGCAGCTGCCGATGCGTTCCGTCCACCGAAGGGGCAAAAAGAACATCCCCCCGTCCATACCCGTAGTGGTATAGGGGGGTGGCGTTTAGGGCGGTCTTTCCGAGGGGCTTGCCCCTGAATTTGTCCAAAAAAATTAAAAAGCGTGTCGGGGGGTGCCCAAACAGGCACCTCCTGACA
>JAPLIO010000111.1 GCA_026389055.1 Candidatus Melainabacteria bacterium
ATACCAATTGACAGATTAAATAGCGTGTTGAATGTAGGGGAAATAGGCAAACGATTTCACCCAAGCCGTATTAGCTTCTACCCAACGCAAAGCCGTCACTAAATGAGATTCCACCGCCTCCAACGTCTCAAAATAAGCATTGCCAAAAAATCGAGCCTTCACGCCCTTCCACAACTGCTCCACAGGGTTCAATTGCGGACTATACGGCGGTAAACAAACCAAGCGAATGTTGGCTGGAACAACCAATCCCCGACTTCTATGCCAACCCGCACCATCCAGAACAAGCACAATCTCATCTTCAGCGTAACGCTCACTCAATTCTTTTAAAAATACGCTCATCCAATCGGTATTAGCATACGGTAGAATCAACGAAACACTTTCGCCTGTCTTGGGTTCAATGGCACTATACACATAGGTGTATTGCCGTACATGCTGAGCTTTCACTTCCGTTCGCTCACCCGTGGGTAACCATACTTTACGAACTTGGCAAATTCTGCCAAAACAGGCTTCATCCTGAAAAAAGACCCGAACAGGCTTCCTTGCTATTTTTGTAACAGAGCTAACAAATTCAGGGAGTTTTTTTGAAGAGGGTTTGAGCCTCCTCATTATAATTGGGGTGAATCGGTCTGGGAACTTTGGCTTTCCAACCGTGGCGTTTAAGCAAACGGTAAACGTTTCGGGATGAAACGTTTCGCCCTACCAAGGTATTAAGGGCTTGGTGTAACTCGTAGATGCCCACCTTGCCTTTGTGTTGTTGTAGTAGGTCTATTTCGGCTTGTTCACAAGGTAATAGGCGTGGGCTTCGGATAACGCCCTGTTTGGGTTTGAGGATAGCCAGTCCGTGTTGTTGAACTTGGGCTTGGATACGTTGGACGTGTCGAAAGCCAAACCCAGTGTGTTGGGCTGTTTGGGCTTGGGTTTTACCGTCGACGATTTTCAGTTTAATGCAGAGGAATCGTCGATAGGTTTTCTTGTCGGTGAAGGTTTTTTCAAAGGCGAGTACGTCTTCTGGGGTAATCATGATTAGCTTCTTTCAAACAAACAATAACACCCCTCTATTATACGCTATTTATTCTGTCAATTGGTATAAGGCTTCACGCAACGCCTTTTCAGCGGGTTGCCAAGCTTGCTTAAAGCCTGTTTCAATGTATACCATCGTAGGGGTAGGGTTCAGCGTTGTCATCATCGTGGAAAAGCTCTTTCTTTATGTGGTTTTTTGGGGCATGGCGTATCGCTTTGAGTAAAATATATCGCATATAAATAAAAACAATCAAAAAGTATTTTAGGCTAGGTTGTGAAGCAATTGTTACAGAGAGAGCTTTTCCAACTATCATGGATGCCAATTGATACCAATTGCAAGATTAAATAGCGTAAGCATGCAAACCACCCAGTAGGAACGACCATCGCATTTGCTCTGCAGCTGCCGATGCGTTCCGTCCACCGCAGGGGCAAAAAGAACATCCCGCCGTCAATGCCCTTCTGGTGGCATAGGCGGGTGGCTTTTTGGGGGTTTTTAGGGGCTTGCCCCTGAATTTGTGGGGGGTGTTGGGGGGTGCCCAAACAGGCACCCCCTAACAAACCAACCAGC
>JAPLIO010000133.1 GCA_026389055.1 Candidatus Melainabacteria bacterium
AGTAGAATCACTGATATTAACCATCAAATAGTTGCGGTCTGAAAGATTGGCGTTGGCAGGTATCCTTTGTTGATCCCATGTAAAGTTAGGACCTGCTTTGAATCCGTTATAATCTACAAATAGTGCCAAATAACCTAGGTCGCTATTATAAGCGTTAAAAGTTAAAATGCTGCCATCTGCAAATATGAGTTTAGGATTTGTTCTAAAGTAGTGATCCCCGTCAGGTGGAGTGCAAGCGTCAGAGACCTGATTACTATCACAGACAGTGGTTGGGTTCATTTTTTGTATCGCTAATTGCACTAATGGATGATTTTTAGATTTAAAGTGATACCACCCACTAGCATTCCCACTAACTGGCGGTAGGGCTACACTTAGTTCTCCATTTAAATAGGCAGTACGGAAGACTTCAGCGGTTGCTTGTATCAAGTTTTTCCCCATTGCTTTCGTTTTGGTTTTTTCAATGCTAGTTACAATGCTAGGTATGGTTAGCCCTGCAATTAACCCTAAAACCGCCAAACTAACCAGTAATTCAGAAAGGGTAAAGCCTAGCTTAAAAGCTTGTGGCTTGTGGCTTGTGGCTTGTGGCTTGTGGCTTGTGGCTTGTGGCTTGTGGCTTGTGGCTTGTGGCTTGTTTTAAGTGTAGCATAAACAGCTCCTGTTTAAAAGGGTTAAGGGCGAGTTTTATAGGGTACGTTCTAGGTATCGGCATCGTGCTGGTTAAACTTTAGGGGATTATATCAATTCATACAATCCACCGATTAAAGGGCGTAACATCATGCTATTCAAATTATGAATCGCTTTTAACCCTTCAGTTCAACAATGGTTTTACCATCGCCACCCAAATGGGCTTGTTCAGGGTAAGCCGTTCGCACAAATTATCGCCAAGTGGTGCGTTCAATGCCAATAGATTCCGCATTGGGAAGCAAGCCCAGCTTTTCAATCTTCAGCCACAACCCCAACACCTGCGGATGCCCCAAGCAAGCCGTTTCCACCGCCGTAGCTATGTCTTCCAGCAAATTTGTATGCCCAGCTTCCGCCAAAGCCTGAAGCGTATCAATAATAATCCGATAATCAAACGAACCAGCCAAAGTCTGTTGCCACCCCACCCCATCATCCAATGGTTGTACGGTAGTAGCGGAAACTGCCACCCGCACATGAAACCGTAACGGTTGCGTAAGCCCCTGTTCTTGCGGCAAAATACCCACCTGAAAAGGAAGCACCCAGTTTTTAACTTCGGCAATGGTAACCCCTGCGGTAGGGATAGTTAAGCAATCCGCCGTAACAGTACGCATTGTTAAATAAAGCCCTAAGGTACAAGGAAAAACGTTAATCGCTCTAGTGGCGGTAACGTTTCATTATAGCCCTGTTTACTAAGGGTTTGCAAGGCTAAGCCAAACCAATACCAGTTTTGGGCATAATAATCATCGGTTATGGTGGCATCATTCCAATCATACGCCATAACCAACTGCTTCACCAACGCAGGCCGATAAGTTTTTAACAGCGGATACAACGCCCCATAAGCCGCCTTAGATTTTAAAGGTTCCAACTCCACACCTTGAGGGTTCAATAACCCTGGTAGTTTGCCATTTTTAAGAATATAAGCTTCCAGCGTGGTTAAAGTCTTGGTTACCATAGCAGTTGCCCCCGCACCTGCTTGCCGAGGAAACAACGTAGCATCTAACAATACCCGCCAAGGGGTTCTAATGGCTTCGTACCCAAAATTGCTTTTTTGCGTCGGATAGCGTTCAAAATCGTTCTGCAAATAAACATCGCCTGTAGAACGGTTCAACATCACCCAATCTGGCGATAAGCTGGTTTTACTGAGCGTTTGGCTCTTTTGAATAACCTGATAGCTGGTTTTTGCCAATTGCCGCCACGGATGACTAGTATCCACTTCCGCAAAAATACGATAAGTAGCAGGTGAAAAATAAGACGGATTCAAAATCGTACTAACAGGTATCGCCGTATCAGTCTTATACCAATCTCCCCCTGGTAGAACGACGGGGCCTATTTTGGTATTAACGACGTTATATCGCCAAAAATCATCTAAAATAGCTAAGGCTTGCTGTTTATAGCGGGCTTCGCCCCAGCGTTTATTCGCCATTAGCAACGCCAAAGCAATATCTTGGTCGGCGTCAGAAGCTTGAGTGGCATCTAACGTTTTCCATTCACCTGTTGCAGTATCTTTTCCCCATTTCCAAGCAAATAGTACATCGTTTTCGCGGTTTTGAATATTCTGTTGCGTCCATCCCCAAACCAAATCAAACGACGGTTTATCATTGAGCCAAACTGCCCGCAATAAAGCGTAGGATTGCCCTTCGCTGGTCGTAGCATTTTCTGAGAAAAAATCCATCACCCGCCCGTCATGCTGAATGAATTTTTGACGATAAAGATGCCAACTATTTTGCAACCACTCTGTAGGGTTATTAACCACACTGGTGGGGTTTTGTAGGTACATCATCGCCACATCGCCCACGTTTTCGTTAGCCAGCACATACTGCCATTGGGTTAGCACCCAAACCGTTAATAGCAATACCATGCCCAAACTAACACCCCCCGCCCAGCGTAATACGGTAGAAAATAAGCGTCTGTCTATGGTTAGCATGGTCTCAAAAAATCCTTAACAAGTTGAAAATAGTTTTTCTACCATAGCATAGTTTAGATGAATTTACCCTGTAAACACGCAAAACTTCCTACAAGCACTTCAGGTTTTTATGGATATGAAGCAATTTTTGACGACTGCCTGTTTTTATTAACTTGCTTATAGATTAACCCCCCTACCTGTAACAGAAAGACCACCCCATTATGACGATTCCATTCAAGAGCTTTTCAGTTGCATCATCCGTTTTAGTTGCACAAGATAATAGTTCAAAATCCACTGAAGCAACAACAGCCACTCCCCGTTCTGCAACGCCTGAAAGTAGTACCCTTGCTAGTAACGCTCTTAATAATACGCCCAACTACGGCTCCACGCACGACCAAACTATTGGGATTGATGTGTATAAAAACCTCAATGCTGTTCCCAACTTAAAGAATGCCAACTTGAAAAGCCCTACAGGGGGGCTACCCGCCGAAGCCTTACAAGATGCCTACACAAAACTGATGGCAATTAACAGTACCGCCAACTTATCCCCCGAACAAAAAACCCTACTAGGGGCATTCACCGATGCGTGGATTTCTCAACACCCTGAAGATAGCATAAAAATAAAACAAGGGGAAACCATCGCCATCGCCAAAAAAGTAGCCGCTATTTTTAAAACCCAAATAATAGATAATTACACCCATGCCAACATTGGGACTATTGATAAAAGCAACGTTTTGGGTGGTACTGCATGGCCAGACCCTACTAGGTTTAAAGCCTTTTTTGACAAAAAGATGAGTGTAGCAGAACTGAATAAACGCCAACAAGAAATTGGCAAGCCAACAAACCCTATTACAGGGTTGATGCCAACCAGTGGCTTGGCTTACGCTTCTCAAAGGGCAACTTAAAACCTTACTGAACCGAAATTACTTCCGTTACACCGGGAATGTGCTGCTTAATTTGTTCTTCAATACCCATTTTTAAGGTGTAAATAGAAGAAGGACAAGTACCGCAAGCCCCTTGTAACCGAACTTGAACCACGCCTTCATCGGTAACATCTACCAACTCCACATCGCCACCATCAGCCTGTAAGTAGGGGCGAAGGGTATCCAACACTTCTTGGATTTTAACTTTATCAATCAAGAAGTACCGCATCCGCAAGTATTAGTGGCATTGGGGTTAATAAACTTAAACCCACCATCCATCATCGCATCGACAAAATCAACCGTCGTACCTTTTAAATAAGCCGCCGCTACTGGGTGAATATACAACACCAAGCCTTCGCCTAAATCCTGAACAAAATCACCTTCCGGTTTGGTTTGCGTCGGTTGCATATCATACTGCAAGCCCGCACAACCCGCACCCAACACACCTACGCGAATGGCATGATTGGGGTTTTGAGCCACAATTTCCGTCATTTTGGCTACAGCTATAGGCGTTACTGCTACAATACTGTTGCTTGTTGCCGATTGGCTCATCATAATGGACTATGCCTCCTTCTAGTTGAGGGAATCTAAATGCTACAACCTTTACCTTAACGGAAGTGTTCTATTTTTACAACCTCTTTCAACCAAACACAACAGATTTTTAACAATAGCAATTCAACGATTAAAATTTCGTCGTCATTTCGAGCTTGTCGAGAAATCCCCCTAGACGGTAAGGAGATTCCTCGGCTACGCTCGGAATGACAAAATACGCTATTTAATTGTTTAGTGGGTGTTTAGAACTTTTTTCCTCCTTTAAATAAGCTAGTTATATGCAGAACAATACCAATCAAGACGAAAATAGAAGCATCTCTCTCTTTTTGCTATAAGCCTTCTAAGGAACAAGAACGTTATGATGATGTCTTTACTACAAGCCATGGCAGCCACCGCTTCAGGGCTAGATACCCATTCCGCCCGTATTAGAATACACGCCAGCAACATGGCAAACCTAGGCACACCAGGGTACGTTAGGCAAATACCCGTGCTAGGCGAAACCGCCAAGCTGCCGTTTTCAGAAGTAATGAGCCTAGCCCAAAAACAAGGAGCCAACGCCAGCCTAGGGCAAGGTACCGCCACAGGCGTACAGCTACTAGGTACTGTAGATGACCCTACCCCTGGGAAACGGCTGTATATGCCCAACCACCCCGAAGCCGATAAAGAAGGCTACGTTACCATGAGCAACACCAACCCGCTAGGCGATATGGCGGATGCCCTAGTAGCTAATCGCATGTACGAAGCCAACCTAAGTATGTACGGTATTTTAAAATCTATGGCAAGCAGAGCCATTGAATTAGGGTCTGGACGGTAAATAATACCCATTCAAAGATTGAATAGCGTATTTTTTCGTCGATTGTCGTTCCAGTCTTTAGCTGGCTGGTTTGTCAGGGGTACTTTAGAGTCCCTCACCCTAGCC
>JAPLIO010000115.1 GCA_026389055.1 Candidatus Melainabacteria bacterium
TGTTTTTATTTGAATGCCTATCCAATAAGATACCCCTATTGCCTATAGGAATGCAAGTTATTTTTTTTATGCTTCATAACAATCATATACAAACGACAACCGATGAGGGAACTTGAAAATCACTTTTTTAACCGCTATAAACACGCTTGGGCTAACGATTCAAACACCAACCTGCCTAACCCCGTGCGTTGTACTGCTTCGTTTGCCCACCAATTGCGTTCAGGGTGAGGCATTAACCCCAATACGTTACCAGCCTCATTGCAAATGCCTGCAATACCCTTAGCAGACCCATTGACTGCCCCCCCCGCTTCATACCGAAAAACCACCTGTCCGTTGGCTTCCAATTGGGCTAGGGTGGTTTCATCTGCCGTAAAACAGCCTTCCCCATGGGCAATAGGGAAATCTACCAACTGGTTTGGTTGGTACGCACTGGTAAACGGTGCCTTGGTTTGTTCTACCCGAAGTTGCGTATGTTGCTCACATAAAAATTGCTGATTGGTGTTGGCAACCAACGCCCCTGCTAGCAAGCCGCTTTCGGTTAAAATTTGAAAGCCGTTACAAATACCCAATACAGGAAAACCCGCATTGGCAAAGGCTTTAATGCGTGCCATTAACGGAGAACGGTTCGCCATAGCACCACAGCGTAAATAATCGCCATAACTAAAGCCACCAGGAATGATAATCGCATCCACCAGCGTTTCTAGCGGTTCCGTGCTGGTATCATCCTGCCAAAGAAAAACCGCTTGGGCATTCATCACATTGCGAACGGCTTCCGCACAATCTTCATCGCAATTACTGCCTAAAAACCGAGCAACGCCAATGGTTAAGGCGTTTTTTTGCTGGAGAGTCATCATCATCATTATAAACGTCTCTCTTTCTTAGGCTTGCAACGGTTTTAAGGCTTCAAGGCAATAGGTTTCAATCACCAAGTTCGCCAATAACGTATCACACATTTGTAGGCAGTAGGCTTCCGCCTGTACCCTGTTCGTGGCTTTTAGCGTAATTTCAAACCGCTTGCCCGCTTTCACCCGCTCAACAGTCGGGAAGCCATGTAGTTGGAGGGCTTCGGTAATGGCTCTGCTTTCAGGGTGTAACACATTGGCTTTATATTGTACTTGAACAATAGCAAAGTAGGTTACAAGTGGCGTGCTAGCAGTAGCTACTTGGTTTTTTAAGTCAATAGGTGCCGCTGAAAGCACTTGGTTTAGCCTCGTTTCCACGGTGCTATAAGCGGTGTTAATATCGCCTAACTCTAACCGAAAAACGTCTTTATCTAATACTTGCCCTGTTGAGGCGTCTCTTAAACGGAAGTTATCGGGGCTTAATTCATCGGCAATTTTTAGTTGACCGTTGGCGTTTATACCCACTTCTAGCTTATAATCTGCACAATCAATATTACAAGCTGAAAATAAGGCTAAAAAGGCATCATTAACGGCTAAGGCAAGATGTTTGATTTGTTCAACGGTTACGCCAGCAGGCAATAAATTGAGTGCAAGTAAGGCGTCATCTGGTAAGGCAGGGTCGTTGAGTTCATCGCTTTTGTAGAAAAATTCAACTAAAGGCACCCGTAACTTTTCGCCTTCTTTGAAGAGGGGGACTCTTTTAGGTAGGCTCCCTAAGGCGATATTGCGAACGACAATTTCGATAGGCAACATGGTTAGCGTTTCGTAAATAAGCTGATTGGCTTCAGCTCCTTCGCTAACAAAACACGTTTCCAAGCCTTGGGCTTCCAAATAACGAAACAATTTGGCACTAATGCTGGCGTTTAACGCCCCTTTGCCTGCTACTTCTTCGCTTTTTTGGGCGTTGAAGGCGGTGGCTCTGTTTTTGAAGGTAACTAGTAGGTGGTTAGGGTTTGCTTCAAGGGCGGAAAGTATCTTGGTTTTGCCTTCACGGTTGGCAGAGAGAGAGGGGGTTGCGGTAATAGGCATGGATGACCACTTTCTAAAGCGTAAGGTTTCATTGAATTAATTGAATAGCACAATTATACTGCTAACGAAAATAGACTTCAACGAATAGTTTTTTTAGGGCTTAACACCTGACGAAAAAGATGAACCTTCATAATTCCCTGCCTTTATAAGAATTTTTAGTTTCAAACCATATCTAGTTGGAGATAGGCTGGTGCGAGCGAAGCGAAGCAGACCAATTAGAAAA
>JAPLIO010000038.1 GCA_026389055.1 Candidatus Melainabacteria bacterium
CCTGACCGTAGTTTCCTACATTGAACAAATCGGCGATCAGGTTGTATTGTTTGTCTGTTAAATCAGTTGGATAGTCCATGGGTAGCTCTTTTCTATCCAACCATTATACAACAAATCCTACACTATGAAGACAGCTTCTTACACCCATAAGGGCATTGAAAAAATGGCGGAAGGCAAGCCTTATGCGGAAGGGTTAACCTTGGCGGAACACGTTTGCGGATTGTGTGCTTTTGCCCATAGCACGGCATTTTGCCAAACTATGGAAGCCTTGTTGGGCATAGAACTACCCAACACCGTGCTAACTATTCGGGCTATACTGCTGGAAATGGAACGCCTAGCCAGCCACTTGGCGGATTTAACCGCCATCTGTTCTTCGGGCGGATTTGGGTTTGCTTCCGTGCGGGCTGCTTATTTTCGGGAACTAATTTTGCAGATGAACCAGCAGTTGGTGGGGCATCGGTTTTTACGAGGCTTTAACCAAGTGGGCGGTGTGCAAAAAGCCATTAGACCTCTTGCATGACTCAATATCTGGGGCATCTTCGTTGTCATTTGCGGTACTCGAATTCTTATGTACTATAGTGTACACCTCAAATTCTCCGTTCCTCATTCCTAGAATCTGCACCCACCTATCGAGTCATGCAAGGAAAGCTTTTTAGATAGAGTAGAAGAAACGGGTATTTTATCTAATCCGCAAGCTAGGCAATTGGGCGTGGTGGGCGTTGCCGCTAAAGGGTCTGGTATTGCAGATGATATGCGGTTTGATTTCCCCTATGGCGTGCATGCCAAACTACCCATTACCGTTAGAACCCACACCACTTGCGATGCCTTTGCTCGTTTTAAAGTGCGTATGGATGAAGTAACCGACAGCCTTGCTCTAGTGGCAACCTTATTGGCAGAATTAGGCCAAACGGGTGTTTCCGTTGTTTCGGTTGCACCAACCAAAGCGTTACTTGCCAATCAAACCAGCTTAAGCGTGGTAGAATCTGCCAAGGGAAGTTTATTGCACTGGGTGCAATTGGGCAAAAATGGCACCCTTTCTCGCTGGCATGTTCGCAGTGCTTCTTACATGAATTGGCGAGGCATGGTGCATGCCACCATGGGTAGCAATATCGTGCCAGATGGCCCTTTGGTCAATAAAAGCTTCAACTTATGCTATGCCTGTTGCGATAGATAAAAGGAAAGTGAAACAACATGTTTAAACTATTGAAAATGTGGCTACAAGCAGGGTCGTTAACCCACGAAGGCTTTGAAACAAGCCCTAATCAACCCACAACCAACGCTCATCATTTTGATATGGGCAGACTGAACTTATTGGCTGGGGCAGATGCTCAAGCCTTAGGGCGTTCGTTGCTTATTCGGCATTTAGATGTTGGTTCTAACAACGCCGAAGAAGCCGAATTATTAGCCTTATTAAGCCCTTATTATGATATTGGTCGGTTTGGGATTGATTTTACTGCTTCCCCTCGTCATGCCGATGTGTTAGCCGTAACAGGCCCCGTTACACGACACCTAAAAATTGCCATGGAACGCACCATTGCGGCTGCCCCTCACCCTTGTATTATTGTGGCTATTGGTGATGGGGCGTGCTACGGCACCCCCTATCACAACACCTATGCCTGCTTGGGTAAGGTGGATGATTTTATTCCTGTTGATTTATACATTCCGGGCGATCCGCCTTCGCCCCAAGCTATTTTGGAAGGGTTACTTTCCTGTAAAATGTTATTAAGCCAAAAATTATCCGCTGTTTAGTCTTTTTAAAATTAAGTTGAAAAACAATAAAAAGGATTGAGTCCCATGCTATCTGAACAGTTTAAACAAACATGGCTTTCCAACGTCAAAGGAGACCTCCTTTCTGGGTTGCTCATTGCCTTAGCCATGATTCCCCAATCCATTGCCTTTGCCTTAATGTGCGGGCTAGACCCTATGATTGGCTTACACGCCTCATTCTGTATTGCAGTAGTCATCGCCATTTTTGGCGGACGCCCTGCCATGATTTCGGGTGCTACGGCGGCTACGGCGTTGGTACTCATTACGCTGGTTAAAAACCACGGCGTTGAATATATGTACGCTGCTACGTTGTTAATGGGCGTTATTCAAGTGGTTTTCGGTAAACTGAAACTGGGCGATTTAATGAACTTTGTACCCCACCCCGTGGTATTGGGCTTTTTGAATGCGTTGGCGGTGCTCATTTTTATGTCTCAGCTACATACTTTTGAAGGGGCTAGCATGGCAGTCTATGTCATGGCAGCCGCTACGTTGGCTATTGTGTATTTATTTCCGCTTATTACCAAAGCCGTGCCTTCGGGGTTAGTGGCCTTAGCGGTTATGACCATTTATACCGTACTAACAGGGCATGGTGGCGAACATATTAAAACGGTGGGGGAAATGGGGCATTTAACCGCTTTTGTGCCTTCTTTCCATTTTCCGCAAGTACCATGGACGCTTGAAACGTTGATGATTATTCTGCCTTATGCGTTTGGCTTGGCAATGGTTGGTATTGTAGAAGCCCTTGTAACTGCCGTTATTTTAGACGAACAAACCGATACCCCAAGCGATAAAAACGTTGAATGTACGGGGCAAGGGTTTGCCAACTTGGTTAGCGGCTTTTTTGGGGGTATGGGTGGGTGTGCTACGGCTGGCTTATCTATGGTCAATATTAAAAATGGCGGTCGGGGTCGGCTTTCTACGTTGGCTTCGGGTGTTTTCTTATTCCTTTTAATTTTCTTCTTTAGCGATGCTGTAAAAATGATGCCCATGCCTGCCCTGACAGGTATTATGATGATGGTGGCAATTAGCACCTTTGAATGGCACACCTTTAAAGAAATCAAAAAAATGAGCAAGGCTTGCGTTATTTCTTTGGTTACTACGATGGCGGTTATTATTTTTTCGCATGATTTAGCCTTGGGCGTTTATGTGGGTGTGGTAATGAGTGCCATTGTCTTTGTGTGGAACAAAAATAAAATCAGAGCCGAAGAATCCATTGTGGAACGGGATGGGGTGAATCATCATTACTTCAAGGTTCATGGAGCGTTGTTTTTTGCATCTTCAACCCAATTTACAGCATTGTTTCAGCCTAACACCGCCACTGAAAATGTGATTGTAGATTTAACCGATTCGCAGGTGTGGGATTATTCCGCGGCTACGGCGTTGGCTAAATTGAAGAAGAAATATGAAAAAAATGATAAAACCTTTAGCCTGCTGGGCTTGAATGAAGAAAGCAAACTGCTCATTCATAAAGCAGACCAGTCCTTTGTTATTCATTAAACCTTATTCGTAACTAACAATAACTTGGGAGAGTGTCAAAAAAACCCTCCTTTTTTATTGCCTTGTTGCGTATTCTCTAGGAGGATGTAGTACTATTTGCTATATAGTGAATCTGGCTTTAAATAGTTCAATTCTGTTTAAGCTGAAAATGGAGAAAACCCCATAGTGTCCTTATTGTTAACACTCAACCCTGCAACCTTCAAACAAACTTGGTTTTCCAACATAAAACAAGATTTACTTTCTGGGTTGCTCATGGCACTCGCCATGATTCCCCAAGCCATCGCCTTTGCCCTTGTTTGCGGGGTAGACCCAATGGTGGGGCTTCACGCTTCTTTTTGTATTGCGATAACAGGGGCTATTGTGGGTTCACGGGCGGGCATGTTGTCTAGTACTTCGGTTGTTACGGCTCTGGTTTTAATTGGGCTTGTAAAAAATTATGGTATTGAATATATGTACGCCGCCACCGTTTTAATGGGGGTGTTGCAGGTACTTTTTGGGCTATTAAAGGGCGGCAACCTCATTAGCTTCGTGCCACAAAGCGTGGTGTTAGGCTTTGTGAATGCGTTGGCTGTTTTACTGTTTATTTCCCAGCTAAAACAGTTTGAAGGGGCTACTGTTACCGTTTACGCCTTAGTGGCTGCAACACTGGCTATTATCTACTTGTTGCCGTTGGTAACCAAAGCGATTCCTTCAGGGTTAGTGGCTCTTGTAGCCGTTACGTTATTCACCATTTTTGGGCACGTGGATGTTAAAACGGTGGGCGATATCGGGCATATCACCCCAAGTCTGCCTTCGTTCCATTTTCCCGTTGTACCGTTCACATGGCAAACCTTACTGATTATTTTACCCACGGCTATTTCCTTAGCGATGGTCGGGCTGATAGAATCGCTGATTACGGCGACTTTATTAGATGAAATGACCAAAACTACTAGCGATAAAAGCGTGGAATCCAAGGGGCAGGGGATTGCTAGTGTGATTGCAGGGTTGTTTGGTGGTATGGGCGGATGCGGTATTACGGGCTTATCAGTTATCAATATTAAAACGGGGGGAAAAACACGGCTTTCAACGTTGAGTGCGGGTGTTTTCATGATGCTACTAGTGCTGTTTGGGACTGATTTTGTCAGAGCTATCCCGATAGCGGGCTTAGTGGGGCTGATGATAATGGTTTCTATCAGCATTTTTGAATGGAACACGTTTACAGAACTCAAAAAAATGACCAAGGGCTGTATGTTAACCTTGGTAGCTACTATGGCGGTTATTATTGGCACAAAGGATTTAGCCTTGGGTACTTATGTGGGCATTTTTATTAGTGCCATGTTCTTTACTTGGAATAAAACGAAGATGGATATTGTGCAATCTTTGGTAGAAACGGAAGATGGGCGTAAAAGCATTTATTGCAAGGTGAAGGGGTCGTTGTTTTTTGCGACGGTTGATAGCTTTACGGCTTTACTGGCGGAAGAAACGTTCTTGGGGTATAACTTAATTATAAAATTTGAAGACGCTCAGGTGTGGGACTATTCTTCCGCTGTGGCTTTATTCAAGCTAAAAGAAAAACTAGAGGAACAAGGCAATACCTTGGTATTAAAAGGCTTGAGCGAAGAAAGCAGAGCCTTTATTCATAAAATGGATAGTTCTTTTATACTGGCTTAATTGATTTTGGATTGACCTCGTTGGATGAATCAAGCGGTTTAATACCAACTCTCTTTTTAAATAGCGTGTTTGGCTTTGCCTATTTGACGGGCTGGCACAGAGACCAGCCCCTACGAAAATACGACTGTAGGGGAAGCTCTCCGTGGCTTCCCGTTTCATGATTTTACGCTATTTAATCTGAGAATTGGTATAAGTATTGAATGCTACGGCTACAGGCAAACTGGGTGGGGTAAACTTTGAATTGGTATCATAGATATCGTTTATTTTCAACGTAACAATTTAGATACAACCCCGCACAAGTTTCACATAAATTGTTTTTATTAGGGTATCAATATTTAGGGCATTGCATGTCAAATTTCCCCAGTTACTATTTAATTACTAGAAGAAAGTTGTAAAACCATGACATTACCTATCGGTAGCAGTCTGCTGCCTTCATCCTATCCACTCAGTTACCCTCAAACAGTTGCTTATAACACCCAACCTATAGCCACCAGTTACCCTACTGCGATGTCTACCGCTATAGGCGGCTATAATCAACTACCTTCCCTTTCAACAGCTAGTTTGTTGGGCTTAACCTCGTCTCCTTATCTGGATTATACGAAATTATCTGACCCAACACGCACTACCTTGGGGTTACCGCCACTCAATCAAGGCTCTTTGTTTAGTAATTATCCTAGCTTGAACACTGGTTATAGTAGCGATGTTCTGAACCCTCTTCTTGCTAGTAACACCCTGAATAGTGGTCTTCTAAATCCCCTTCTAAATAGTGGCAGTATTGATTCTGCTACGGGGCTTCCTTATGGCACGAATCTTTACGATCAAAATACGGTGCCATTAAGTAGCACATCCTCCCCTGTCGTTCAAAGTAATTTACAGCAAATTTATGCTCAACAGTTAGCCCAACAAATACTACAAATTACGAGCGATACAACGTTAACCCCTGAAATTAAAGCCATTAAAACGAGAGATTTACAGCTCCAGTTCCAAAGCTTACAGATTGCCTCTAATCAAGGCATGAGCATTCAGGACCAAATTAACCAAGTTTACAGCAACCCCAGCATTCCTGCTGATGTGAAGCAATCGCTTATTACGCAATTAACGCTTCAAAACCAACAAATTGCTGCCAACCAATTTGCTCCTCCGCAACCTGATATATGGAAGCTGTTGATTGGGGGTGTTGCAAGGCAATTTTTACCTGGTTTATTAAAGCCCGGTGAATCGTTGCAGAGCAATCCGCTGTTGGGTACGTTGGCTACAGTAGCCAGTGCCTTGACAGGGGTGGATTTAGTAACAGGTGTTTCTCGCCCGCCAGATTCTACGGTTGCTTCTACCGATAATCAAACAACCACCATTACATATGATGGTAATAGCAATAATAATTCAAACACAAACGTTCTGATTGCTTAGCATTTGGCTGATAATAGCACGCTATAGATAGATGAGGTTACGGAAAAAGAGTGGTTGGTTTGGGGTAAAATAGACGTATCGTTATGATTCGTTCACAACTAGGATACCTCCCCCATGACTACTTTCGCT
>JAPLIO010000125.1 GCA_026389055.1 Candidatus Melainabacteria bacterium
AACAACAGCAACAACAACAGGCACTTTTACAACAAGCCCAAGGGCAAAATGCAGAAAAACTACAAGCCACCTTACAGCAGTTAAACAAAAGCATGCAACAAGGGTCTGTTTCTAGTAGTGTAGACCCTAGCCAAGTGAATTTACAAGCATGGCTAGAAAGTAGTTAGTGGCTGCTATGAATGCGACTGATTTTTTAGATTCAGAAATAGATAAACTGGAAAATGCCCTTATTGGTAAACGCTTACCTGCTGATGAGGTAACGTTATCTTCTAACATTGGTAGGCAAATTGCCCATATTGCCATGGGGTTGTTGGAACAAGAACAGGGTTTTCGTCCAGCAGAAGGCGAAGCCCTCATTCCCTTTACAGATGCCCAGTGCTTGCAAGTGGTCCATCTGTTCTTGGTGGGTATTACACACGCCAGTATCAAAGCGTGGGAATACAAAATTACGGGCGACCCAAAATCCGCCATTCTGCAAAATTTAGCCGAAGAATTATTTACAATGGCGAAACAAATAGCCGCCACTACCATTGGGCAAGAATTAACGCCCGAAATGGCATTTAACGATAAACAACAAAGCCAGTGGATGCAACAAACCGCCGATGGGCTTCTTTCCCACCATTGGCAACTGTATGAGCGGGAACACGGTAGAATCACCCATCAAGAAAATGCGGCAGGGTCTGCCACGGCATTGGCAACGCTGCAATCCCAACAAGCCGAAGTAGCCGCCTCTGTATTTACAGATACTTCAGAATACCCCGAGGATTCTTATCAAGAAGCTGTACAACCAGCGTTAAACCAATACAATACCCCACAATCAACAGGGATATCCACCCAAGCCATCGCTGCTACTGTTGCCCCACCCATGGCGGATGCTCAAGAAAAATTGCTGACCAAGTTGGCAGCCTTGGGGTTGTTTTTAACCACCCAAAACCCAAAAAATCAGCAAGCTTGGCTAGCGAAATTCCCAGCAGAACACCAGCAGTGGATTGTGCATTACATGAACCCCCAAGCCGTTATGCAAGAACGGCAAATGGATGCTGTGGTGGAAGCCCTCAATACATTAACGCAAAGTATTAACACCCAAAAAGAGCAACCCACTTTTCAGCAACATCACGTACAAACGCAATTACAAACCTTGTTGCATCAATGCGGTTGGCAAACCGTTGAAGGGCTATTGCAAGCAGAACGCCCTGCCGTGAAACAATTTTTACAAGCATTGGCAACCAATAAACCCTTAAAATCTGCCCCGTTTTCGCTCCCGCTTCAACAAAGTATGCTACAGTATTTTCAAACCATACTGGTAGGAGGATAAAAAATCGTGGCACTCATTAAAAAAGGCAATCATCCCCTTAGCCAACAACAGCAACGCCCCCCTGTGCAGTCGTCTCGTCCGCCGCAAGCTAGTTATAGCCCTGCTCCGCCAATGGCTATGCAACAACCTGCTTGGGTTACTAATGCCGTTTTAGGGGCTGGTATCAATCAGCAGGTAAACTCGCAAGAAGAATCCTCCTATAGCCAAGCTGAAACACTGCCTGAACTAGAAGACCCCTTTCTGCAAAGTTTGGTGTGGGATGAACAAACCATTTCCAGCGGAAAAGCCCCCGATAGGCGGGGAGACCCTCGCCCCATTAGACGAGGGGAAGATTTAACGTTGTTGGAACAAGCAAAAACCGAAGCTCATTATATTCGAGAAGAAGCCCGTGAAGCGGGGTTTCAGGAAGGCTTACGCCAAGCAGAACAATCGTTAGATGGCATTTGGAATTTACTGGAAAATTTGCAAACGGCTCATCAACAAGTCTTAACCAATAGCGTGGAACAAATAGTCCCTATCGCCATTGAAATAGCCGAAAAAATTATTAAAACGGAAGTGGCGTGTGATAAAACGTTGCTCATTGCTATTGCGAAAGACCTGTTAAGCAAAGTAGATCGATCTCAAAAACAGGTGCTTTTTAAGGTAAACCCTGCGGATGTGGCTTTATTAAAAGCGGAAATTGACCGAAACCCTTCATGGCGGATGAATGAGCGGGATGTGCTGGTTGAAGAAGATGGGGGCGTTGCGGTGGGTAGTTGCGTGCTAGAAACCGCAGGTGGGCAGATAGATGCCAATTTTCACACGCAATTGAAGACGGTGCGTAAGTTATTAGGCTTGCCTGAAAAAGCCCCGTCTTCTAATACGCCGTTGCCCAATGCCATAGAGGATGATGATGAGGCTAATTGGGGCTTTAAACGATAAACAACTTAAAGGCACTGGTGTTTTGGTACCAATTCACAGATTAAATAGCGTGTTCTTTCATCGATTGTTGTTTCAGTCTTTAGCTGGTTGGTTTGTCGGGGGGTGCCTGTTTGGGC
>JAPLIO010000155.1 GCA_026389055.1 Candidatus Melainabacteria bacterium
CTACGCTCGGAATGACAAAACATGCTATTTAATCGGTCAAATGGTATGAAACGACAATCGATGATAGAACACGCTATTCTAACAGTTATAGTATTTTGAATTATTTTAGTTGCATTTTTTTGTAGGGGTGCGATTTATCGCATCCGTTTGAGGATTGTTGGGCGGACGTAATAAATTACGCCCCTACAAAATAAATGATTCAAAACACTATAATAGAGCTTAACTAAACACCACGCCAGCCCCATCGGCAGATAAACCCACATGAATGGTGCTTCCCACCGAAAACGACTTGCTAAGCAACGCTTTGGCTAACGGGTTTTCCAACACGGTACGAATTACCCGACGCAACGGCCTTGCCCCATAAACAGGATCATACCCCTTGCGTGCCAGCAATTCCAGCACATCATCCGCCACAGCCAGCGTCAACTCCTGCTCCGCCAACCGACCGTTTAGCGTAACAATCGCATTCTTAACAATCGCTTGCAACGAAGTCAAACTCAACGGCTGAAACATCAACACTTCATCAAGCCGATTCAAAAATTCAGGGCGGAAATTAGTTCGTAATTCCGCCATAACCGCCTCTTCTACCGACGTGGGAATACCAGACCTCTCGCAGGACTTAATATCTGGGGCAGCTTCGTTGTCATTTGCGGTACTCGAATCCTCATGTACCTTAGTGTACACCTGCGGTTCTCCGTTCCTCATTCCTAGAATCTGCTCCCACCTATCAAGCCCTGCAAGAGGTCTTCCTTCCTCTGTAGGGGATGCCCCCCATGGCATCCCGTTTATAGACGCTTCCACCAACCAATGGCTACCGATATTGCTGGTTAAAATAATTAACGTATTGCTAAAATGCACCACTCGCCCCTTGGAATCGGTCAATCGCCCATCATCCAGCACTTGCAGTAGCAAGTTCATCACATCAGGGTGGGCTTTTTCTACTTCATCAAACAGCACCACACTAAAGGGTTTTCGCCGAACGGCTTCCGTCAACTGACCGCCTTCATCATGCCCAATATACCCAGGAGGAGACCCTATCATTCGGCTCACAGCGTGCTTTTCCATGTATTCGCTCATATCCAACCGAATGAGCGATTGTTCATCATCAAACAACTGCCCCGCTAAGGCTTTGGCTAGTTCCGTTTTTCCCACGCCCGTCGGGCCTAAAAACAGGAAGCATCCCATCGGGCGATTCGGCTCTTTCAAGCCCGCCCTTGCCCGCCGAACGGCTTCGGAAACCGCTGTAACGGCTAGGTTTTGCCCAATGACTCTTTTCTGTAAGATGCTTTCTAAATCAAGCAATTTTTCGGTTTCTTCTTTGGCTAATTTATCAACAGGAATGCCCGTCCATCGGCTAACGACCGCTTCAATATCTTCCACCCCAATGGCTTCTTGCATCAATAACGATTGGCTAGCATCTTGGGCGGTTTCAAGGCTTTTTTCCAGCTGGGGCAATTTACCGTATTTCAATTCTGCGGCTTTGCTAAAGTCTACATCCCGTTCAGCTTGTTCAATGGCTTGTTTGGTGGTTTCAATTTCCTGCTTCAACTGTTGAACGCTTTGCAAGGTTTGTTTTTCTGCTGACCATTGGCTTTTCATGGTGGATTCTTGCTTGCGGAGCGTTTCAATTTCCGATTGAATGCTGGAAAGCCTACTTTGCGAAGCCGCATCGGTTTCCTGTTTGAGGGCTTCGGCTTCAATTTCCAACTGACGCAAATTGCGTTGAATAGAATCCAACTCCACGGGCAAACTATCAATTTCCATGCGAAGCTTACTGGCGGCTTCATCAATTAAATCGATGGCTTTATCGGGCAGAAATCTATCGCGAATGTATCGTTTTGAAAGGACGGTTGCCCGCACTAAGGCGGCATCTTTAATGCGAATACCGTGGTGAATTTCGTAGCGTTCTTTCAGCCCTCGTAAAATGCTGATGGTTTCTGCTTCGCTGGGTTCATCGACCAACACAGGCTGAAACCGACGCTCCAACGCCGCATCTTTTTCAATATATTGCCTGTATTCCGAAAGCGTGGTTGCCCCTATGCAGTGCAGTTCGCCACGGGCTAGCATGGGTTTTAGTAGGTTGGCAGCATCCATAGAAGAATCGCCCCCGCTACCTGCCCCTACCACGGTGTGCAGTTCATCAATAAATAAAATGATTTCACCAGCAGCGGCTTGCACTTCGGCTAGCACGGCTTTGAGGCGTTCTTCAAATTCCCCCCGATATTTCGCCCCTGCTACCAAGCTACCCATATCGAGTGCCACCACTCGGCATGCTTTTAGGCTATCAGGCACATCGCCTTGCACAATGCGTTGAGCTAACCCTTCAGCGATGGCGGTTTTACCCACCCCCGGTTCACCAATGAGGACAGGGTTATTTTTCGTCCTTCGGCTGAGCACTTGAATCACTCGGCGGATTTCTTCTTGCCTGCCGATAACGGGGTCTAACTTGCCTGATTGGGCTTGTTGGGTTAAATCTTTGCCGTATTTGGCTAGGGCGGAATCGTCTTCGGCGTCGGTTGGGTTTTGAGCCTTTAGGGGTTTGAGTGCTTTTAGTAGGGCTTCACGCTGTAGGGTTTGCTGATGCAGTAATTGGGAAGCACTACCGCCAGCATCTAACAAGGCTAGTAGCAGGTGTTCAGGTTCGATGAGTTTTTCGCCCATGCTTTTGGTTTCGTTCCATGCTTGGTTGAACAACACGGAAAGCCGAGGGGTGTAGTGCAGGGCGGAAGGGGGCGTGCTACCGTGGGCTAGTTTCCCACGGCTGTTAAGTTCGGCAATTAAGCCTGCTTTTAGTGTGGCGATGCCTTCGGGTTGAAGGCAGGTTAGTAGTAGTTTGTAGGCGGTGCTTTCGCCTTCTTCAAGGATGGTGAGGAGGAGGTGTTCGTTATCAAGGTGGGTTTGGTTGTATTCGAAGAGTACGTCGCTGGCACGGGCTAGTAGGGTTTGGCTGGCGGTGCTTAGGCGTTTGATATCTAGCATGGCGAAGGCTTCCTTTCAGAACAGAGAGGGCAGGGGGATAGACTACCTTCTATTATGACAGATTTTCCCAAAACCGCCCGAAACCCTCATGTTTTCTTTAGGATGCTGATACCAAAAGATTAAATAGCGTGTTGAATGTAGGGGCGTGATTTATCACGTCCGCCCTATAATCCCCAAACGGATGCGATAAATCGCACCCCTACACAGGAAAAATTTACGCTATTTAAACTTTGAATTGGCATGATACCATTTCACGTCATGTTGAGCGAATGCGAAACATCTCCTGTGTTTGTCGTCTCGGGAGATCCTTCGCTTCACTCAGGATGACAGAATACGCTATTCTAACTGTGAACGGGTATTACTTAGAGAATAAAAACGCAATAATCGCCCCAATTAAAGGTAGTACAACCGTGGCTAGCATCCATTTCAGCCATGTAATATCTCTATCAATCAGCTTAAAGCCATTTTGCGTGGCTTCAGCGTGCTTATTGATAAGCCCCACAATCTGCTCAAATCGGTTCTGATTAACCGCTTCCAAATACTGAAGCTTCAAATCTATTTCATTGTTGTTATACTGCGGAGGATGGGCAGACATGGTAGTTCATACTTTCTTTGAATTTTTCTTAAATTAAAGCGTGATATGATTATCGACCTTAACTTTAAATAACTTTACTTTTATTATAGCATAATGGCTCTTTGTTTTGCTACAACGCAATAAAAAAGCCGATACGGCGGGGTATCGGCTTTTGAATCATTTACTTTATCATATAGTATAGTATTTTGAATTATTTTAGTTGCATTTTTTTGTAGGGGTGCGATTTATCGCATCCGTTTGAGGATTGTTGGGCGGACGTAATAAATTACGCCCCTACAAAATAAATGATTCATGCGATTTATCGCATCCGTTTGAGGATTGTTGGGCGGACGTAATAAATTACGCCCCTACAAAATAAATGATTCAAAACACTATATGTTTAAATTATTGCTTTGGCAGGGGCGTGATTTATTCGCCCTTCGGCCTATGCGTTGCATCAGTCCGCTTCAAAATTCAAAAAGGGCGGATGCAATCCGCCCCTACAAAAGCACGCTATTTAACCTGTTAATGGGTATAAGAGCCTAAAACGTACTGGTTACGGTAGCACTACTGGTAGGCAAGGGTAATTCCACCTGCTTTTTGGCAAACGCTACTTGAGCCTGCAACGCCTGTTGTTCGCTAACAGGCTTTTTCCCTACCAAGGCAATAAACTGCCGAAACGCCTGTTTCGATTTTGGCAACTGCCCCACTTTGCGATACAACACCCCCAAGGCATAGTGGTTTTCCGCCATGGTAGGGGCATAATTGGCACTCTGCTCATAGGCTATTTGGGCTTCAGGCAAGCGTTTCAAGCCTTCTAAACTCAACCCTTTATAGTAAAAAGCCAACGCATTAGCAGGGTCTAACCCAACCACGTCTTCCGCCAATTTTAAAGCTTTTAAATAATCTTTCGCCAAAAAGGCTTCATAGGTATTATTGAGCAACGGCGGTACCTGCACGGCAATTTTTGCTTTGCTTGAAAGCGTATTGGCAACCCGTAAGGCTTCAGTCGCACCCGCTTCATCATTCAAAGCCGTAAGAGCTTGAGCTTTCGCCTTCCACATTTCTGTAGAATTACTAGCCAAAACCTGCCACTGGTTGATAGATTCCAACGCCCATTGTGGCTGGTTCAACTTTAACAATTCCAAGCTAGCCGTGCGTTGAATATCTACCAAGTTAGGCAACGCCGTAGCCAGCCAATGAAACGCTTGAACCTGATTGTTCTGCTTGGCTTGATCTCTGATGGTAGCGACTAATAAATCCACGCTACCGCCTTTCAATTTACCGTTAGCAATGCCTGTTTTCCAGCGTTCCAAGGCGGGTTCTGGGTTGCCCTTCAAGAAGCCCACTTTCAACAAATAAGCCAAGGCTTTGGGGTGAAACGCATCGACCCCCAGCACTTGGTTAAAAACGGTTTCGGCTTCGGTTAAATCGCCCTGTTGTAACAACAAAGACCCCACATTCAACCGCAACGGTAACCGAACATCCATGCCTAAAGAACGTTCTGGTTCCGCCGCCAATTGTTCTGCTTGATAGTACAAATTGAGTGCTTCGGTTAAATTGCCCTTTTTTTGAAAAATAGCCCCTAGATTCGCTAGTGCCAACACGTTTTGCCCGTCATTATCTAGCACTTTTCGCCAATAGGTTTCCAAATAATTTAACGCCACAGTATTGGTCGGGTCAACATCCGTTACCCTATTTAATAAGCCCAACGCCCCTTGAGAATCGCCCGCTTTGTAAAGGGCATTAGCTAGCCGAAGCGATAAATCCGCCCGACGCTCTTCAGGCGGTTGTTCTAAGGCTATTTTGTAGTATTTAACGGCTTGTGTTGGCATATTCAGCAAGTTATAACTATCGCCCAACGCTTCAGCGGCTTCAGAATTTTTGGGGGCTTGCAATAAGGCTTGCTTAAATTCGGGCAAAGCGGCTTTAAATTCGCCTGCTTCCCTTAGTAACCGCCCCTGCTGTAAATGCTGAATAACCGAGTTATCGTTCCACGCTTGGTAAAATAACTCCTGAAAGCGTTGCTGGGCTTTGGCTACGTTACTTTTAACCGTAGGCGTTTGCACAGTACCTTCTTGCCAAGCATCTCGCAACCAATACAAGGCTAGCCTGTAATCATTCAAAGCAGCAGTCGTATCATTGGCTTGTTCGGCAAAGTAAGCCCCTCGTTTCATGTAAAACGCACCCAAGTTGTTTTGGCAAGCAGGCTTGTATTGTTCTTCTGCTACGCTCAAGGCTTGTTCCATCACATCAATGGCATCAGAAAGTTTGCCCGCTTTATAATATTGCTGAGCTTGGTCTACCAGCCTGCCGTATACTTCCAAGTTCGCCCCTTCATCAGCTGAAAAAGCAGGTAAGGAGGTTAAACCGCTTAGTAGGAATATCAAGCTTGCAAGTAGTATCCCGTTGGTGATTACTTTTTTCATAGTCCTATTTTCTCCCGATTTTAGATAGTTCAATTTTGATGTATAGTATTATTCTATCAGTTTTGCTAATTTTTGCATCCACCGCATCGGAAAAAATCCTCTATTATGCTACCTATTTTAACGTCTCCTGCAGATATTCAAGCCTTCAAGCAGGCGACCCCCCATCAATCCATTGCCTTGGTGCCTACCATGGGGAATTTGCACGAAGGGCATCGGTCGTTAATTCGGCTAGCGAAACAGCACGCCGATGTAGTGATTGTTAGCATTTTTGTGAACCCCACGCAGTTCGCACCAACAGAAGATTTTAGCCAATACCCCCGCACTTGGGAAGCAGATTTGCAGGCGTGCCAAGCCGAAGGGGCTTCTGCCGTGTTAGCACCCAATGCAGCGTTACTGTACCCCATGGGCACCGAGTTGGAAACCCGCTTTAGTGTGAAGCCTCCTGCTAGTTTGACACATCAGCTTTGTGGGTTAAGCAGACCTTCCCATTTTGAAGGGGTTGCCACAGTCGTGCTGAAATTGTTCAACTGGGTGCAACCAAACGTCGCCATATTCGGCGAAAAAGACGCTCAACAATTAGCGATTCTTCGGTGGATGGTGAAAGATTTAGGCTTACCCCTCCAGCTAATAGGGCACCCCATCGTTCGGCAAGCGGATGGGTTGGCGTTGAGTTCCCGCAATCAATACCTCATCACCCTTGAAGAAAAAACAGTGGCATTAGGGCTTTCCAAGCTATTGTTAGCAGTTCAACACACCGTACACCAAGCCTTTTCAATCAATCCTCAAGCGAACTTACCTGTTGAAGCAACCTTTCAACAAGCGTGGGAAGCAATCGCTTTGCACTTACCGCCATCCCCAACCCTTACTTGGGAGTATTGGCAAGCCGTTCACCGTGAAACCTTCCAGCCACAACCCCAGTTTTCCCCCGAAAGCTTATTGTTAGTAGCAGGCAAAATTGGCAATAGTGTCAGGCTGATTGATAATTTAGTGCTTTACCCATA
>JAPLIO010000028.1 GCA_026389055.1 Candidatus Melainabacteria bacterium
ACAATGGCTTTTTTCGGGGTAGACTGTTCAGGTTGAAGCGTGATCATTTTCAAGAATAAGCCCTAATAATTTTTTCGATTAACTGACTGGTAGACCGATTATCCACCATATCCACAAAAGCAATTTCACACCCAATAGCCTGTAAGGCAGGGGCTTCAGGCAAGGTTTCCACCGTGTATTGCCCACCTTTTACATGCACATTAGGTAAAATAGCCTGCAGTTCAGGAATGGGAGTTTCTCCATGGAAAATCACGGTATAATCCACACAAGCCAGCCCTGCAATCAACTCCGCACGGTCTGATTCTGAAACCACAGGGCGTAAATCGCCCTTTAACCCCCGAACAGACGCATCGGCGTTAATGGCAACAATTAGCACATCGCCCAAGGCTTTGGCTGCTTGCAAATAACGCAAATGCCCAACATGCACCAAATCAAAACAGCCATTGGTAGTAACAATTTTTTTGCCCGCTTGCCGAAGTATTTCTACTTCAGCAAGCAATTTTGGCAATTCAACAACAGAACCCATCATCATCACAAACGATTAACCTTTTTTAGGCTGGATAGGAGGAGGTGCACCAACAGGAGGTGTTCCGCCAAATTCAGGCACAACGGAGGTATCATAATTTTTATCAACATAAGTAATTTTGTTGGCGGATTTTAAAGAAGCCTGTTTTTTATCTATCCATTTACCAAAGGCATCTGCTTTGGTTTGTTGCAATAACCGAGATTTAATTTCTTCTTTAGATGTTTCAAAGGCAGGCAACACGGCGGCCTTTTTCTCAAGTACCTGAATAATGTGGTACCCATAAGAAGATTGCACCAATTGCGGATAAACCTTCCCAATGGGGGCTATAGCAGAAGCAGCCCAATAACCGGGGTCTGTTTGGCGTTGTTCCATCATGCCAATATCGCCTTTATTCATCGCCGCAGCGGTATCATCGCTTTGCAAGCTAGCCAAACTATCAAACGAGGCTGGGTTTTCAAGCACTTTTTTCAACAAGCCTTCAGCTTTGGTTTTACGGGCTACTAGTTCCGCTTTTACGGCTTCATCTAGCTTAGCAGGGGTTAATTCAGGGGCTTTTGCCTTGTTGTTTTTTTCTTGAATTTCATTACGAATATCCGCTTCCATCGCTTTGACTAAAATATGCTTGGAATGAATTTGTTCAGGCTGACCAAATTGATCTTTATGTGCGTTGAAATAAGCCTTGGCATCGTCATCAGAAAGCGTTGTAGGGGCTAAGTTGTCTTTGATGATAATTTTATCAATCAACGCCATTCTATCCATTTGGTAATTAAAATCTTCGATGGAAATACCATTTTTTTGCAAAATTGTGTTGAATTTGCCTTCGCCGCCGACTTGTTCAATTACCTTTTTACGTTGTTGTTCAATGTCTTCAGGGGTTACTTTAACCCCTAATTTTTCGGCTTCGCTACCCATAATAGCCATTGCAACCAAATTGTTGATTGTTTGTTGTTTCAGCATCATATCAAACATGGGGTTTTTTGCCATTTCAGGGTTTTTATCAATGCCCATTTGCTTGGCTAGCTGGTTGGCTAATTTATCATATTCATTTTGGGTGATAATAACGCCATCAACCGTTAGTAGTGTTTTACCACCTTTTGTGGCACCGCCTAAGCCTTGTTCGCCACACCCTGTTAGCACAAAACTTGCCAATAAAGCCAGTACAATAACGCCACTGCTAAGAACGCTTGTTTTTTTGAATAGTGATGCCATTAAACGTAAAATCATCGAAGATAGCTTCCTTTTTAAACGAAACGATTGAAAAACTGTTAGATCACTTGCATGACTCGATATCTCGGGCATCTTCGTTGTCATTTGCGGTACTCGAATTCTTATGTACTTCTTTGTACACGTCAAATTCTCCGTTCCTCATTCCTAGAATCTGCACCCACCTATCGAGTCATGCAAGAGATCTATTGTAAACAGGAGTAAACAAGTATAATAAAGATACCCTTCAGTATAACCAAAGAACAGAATAAGGGCAAATAGTAATTAGGATTCCTTCCCCCATGCACGCCAAACGAAAACCTGTTCTGCAATTTGATTTAACCACTACCAACACACCCATAGAAGATAACCTTGCCAAAACCCAAGCCGTGGGCAATACCGCCTTACCTGCTTGCTACAGCACGCTTCAAGCTGGCGTGGCAGATTGCTTAACCTATCTTGCCGTGCAACGGAGGCTTTCGTCCCAAACACTAAGGGCGTACAACGTAGATGCCACCGAATGGCAAGGCTGGTTAGAACAAAGCGTGATGCCCAGTATTTTAACCAATCCGCAACAAGAAAAAACGCTACTATACGAAGCCCCTAGCCGATTCATGGCGTGGCTTTCCAAGAAAAATTTCGCTCGTAGTTCCATGGCACGCAAAGCCTCTTCCTTGCGGACGTTGCTAAAGTTTTTAATGAAAGAAGATTATTTCCCCGTGGGTACGTTTAATTTGCGGTTTCATCGCCCCAAATTACAACAACGCTTGCCGAACTTCTTGACAGAAGCCACTATCGAAACCCTCAGCCAAGCCATTAGCACCCACCCTTCTTGGAACGAAGCAATTCAGCTTCGGAATCAAGCCATTTTGTGGGTATTATTTACTTCAGGGTTACGAGTTTCAGAATGTGCTTCGCTCACGCTGGAAGCGATTAACTGGCAAACGGGCGAAGTAAGAGTGTTGGGTAAAGGCAACCGAGAGCGGGTGGCGTTTATCAGTAAAAAGGCTTTAAACTTGCTAAAAACTTGGTTGGAAAAACGGATAAATTGGCTACAAGAGACTGAATCAACGAAAAAAAAGGTGGAAATAGACTTCGTTTTTTTGAATCAGCGGTTGGGTAGGCTAACAGACCGGTCTATTCATCGGTTGATGACGGAAATTGGGGCGTTGGCGGGCTTGGCAGAGCCGTTGCATCCGCATTTGTTTCGGCATAGTTTTGCTACCCATTTGCTGAACAAGGGCGTGGAACTTCGCTTAGTGCAGGAGCTTTTGGGGCACGTTTCCATACGCTCTACCCAAATTTACACGCACCTTTCTACTGAACGTCTGCGTTCAGCGTACCTGAAAGCCCATCCGTTGGCACGATGATGCCTTTACTTAGCTTAAATCCAACGTTAATTTGAGCGTTTTAATGGCAACATTGGCTCTTTCCAACTGCTCTTTTACTAACGATTCAATGACAATGCTAGGGCAGTGCCCCAAAATGGTCGCCCATTTAATTGCCATCGGAATAGAGGGGTACCGTCTGGCTTTTTCAAAATCACACAGACGTTGCCGTGAGATACCTAATTGATGGGCTAGTGAAGATTGTGTTATACCTTCAGCTTCCCTAAATACCCGAAGCGTATCGCCGATATGGGTTACTTCTGTTTTAATACCTAGCGATTCAAAAAAAGCATCTTGTTGTTTAGTAATCATGCGGGGTAATCTCCAATAATTCGAGTAATTCTGATGTTTTTTGGTCGTAAATCAATCGCCATTGCTGGTTCAGCCTGACTGAACGTTGCCCTTTTCGCTTACCTTTTAAAGGCTCATCATGAAGCCCCTTGGATAATCTCAAGCGGAATAAACCGAATGTTTCCACTTGACGAATCCATTTATAAACTTTTTCGACGATAACTAGAGGTGTTTTTTGAGCATCTTTTTCAAATTGCTTGGTAAATTTGATGACAACCATTCTTGGAAAAACTTTCTATTGTACCCTTATTATGGAGTACATTGTTTAAACTTGCAACCCCTTAATCCGTAACAAATTGAATGAGATTGTAAAAAATCTTAATAATTGGTAGCACAAAGCGGAAATCACCCTTTTTCATACGCATAGAGCGTTTTTTACAACCTCAACTACTACAAAAAGAGGATAAATAATAAATGATTAAAATTAACCCCTTGTAATTGTCGTTGGTTTTTGTATAATAACAACCTTGTAGGCTTCTTTTTTGGGAACCCCTCAAAAGGGGTGATTTCCAACCAGAACAACTTACAAACGTGTTTTCGTTACAGACTGTTCATTTTAAGGCGGTTTATGTTACTCCAACCTTTCACTTAGCGTTTTAGCCCTCCAAACCTTTTGGTTCAACCTAGGAAATTCAAGCATTGAACAACACCACGTCTACGACCGTTTCTTCTTCTAACCCCTCATCGGCAACCGCCGTTTTAACCATGCCCCCGCTTAGTTCGGCATCCCACCCGCTTTCACCTTCTGGCTTACTACCAAAAAACTTGGGTCGTCATTTATTAGCAGAATTTTTTGACTGCAACCCTAACGTTATCAACAACAACGCACTCATTGAACAACTAATGAAAGAAGCCGCCGTAGCGTGCGGTGCCACCATTGTTCAAAGCTGTTTTCACCACTTTAACCCGTATGGCGTTAGTGGCGTAGTGGTTATTGCAGAATCTCACTTAACCATCCACACATGGCCTGAATACGGCTATGCTTCGGTTGATTTATACACCTGCGGCGACCAATGCGACCCTGCCGTGGCGTTCGACTATTTACAAGGAAAATTCCATTCTGCCCACTGCAGTTATGTTGAATTTAAACGCGGCTTAATGTGCGACCAAACGGGCAATATGCTAAAAGCCCCAGCGGCTCAAATTGGCGATGCCGTTGTACGGGTGCAAGAATCGCACCACGTTGCTTCTTAGTTTGTAGTGTTATAAATAAATAGTTGGAGGGGTTTCCCTATGATGATGATGGCTGTCGTACACCAAGCATTTGGTCCGCATTTAATGATGGATTGCAGACAATGCGATGTGGATAAAATTAACGATTTAGACTTGGTTAGCAAGTTTTTAGATGAATTACCTGAAATGATTGGGATGACCAAAATCATTCCGCCTTATGCTTTTCGCTACAATGGGTTAGTACCTGAAGATAAAGGCATTACAGGCGTGGTTATCATCGCTGAATCTCATTTAACGTTCCATTCTTTTGTGGAAAAAGATTATTTTTTCTTCGATATTTTTAGCTGCAAACCGTTTGATGTTGATTTTGTGGTGAAACATGTGCTTGAAACGTTTGGCGTAAAAGATTACGAACGCTTTGATTGCAGCAGGGGGCGGCAATTCCCACGGCACGTTTCAGATAAATTGGTAGAAGCTTCTGACGTAGCCACTTGCTCTTCTTCGATGGTTTCTGTTTAATTTAATACGCTTCGTAACAATAATGCGGAAACGTTGATAGCATTGGGCTATGGCTTCATGGGGGGTGGTATTTGACCACCCCCCATACCCCCGCAAATTCAAGGGGGCTCCACGCCCCCTTAAAAAACCCCTCTCAAGGGTCGACTTATTTACACGCACGTTGAAAACAGGCTTGGGCGGAAAGTGATAAGAGGCTACGGAAAAAGGTTTAGTGGGATGGGATAATGAGGCACGAGGAACGGAATTAGGGCGTTTACACC
>JAPLIO010000206.1 GCA_026389055.1 Candidatus Melainabacteria bacterium
CTAAATCTTTTTCATTATCCACCACCAAAATACGAGGGGTTAAATTACTACTGTTCATCGATAAATCCTCTTAAGATAACTTTCTACAGAAAAGAAGGGAAGCACCACTAACGTCTTTGATGATGACAAGATTGGCAAAGTCCTCTCACGGTAATTTCTTCAATTTGCCCTATTTGAAACGCCCAAGCGGCAGGGATTTCCTTGGTTTCAAAGGGTAGGCACGTTAATTGGCTACACTGGCTACAAACAAAATGCGGATGGGCATGTAAATGGTTAGCCTGATTGGCTTTATTGGGCGAAGATTTTTCTACCGAGGGCAACAAACTGGCACAAAACACATGATGATAAGAATACCGCCAAAGCGTATCGCCCAAGCTATGTTTCAACAACAAATTGGTTTGTGCTAAATCATTCAAATTCCGATAAATCGTTACTTTATCCAACCCCTGCTGGGGCAAGCGTTCCGTTAATTCTGCATGAGAAATAGGGGCAGATTCCCCTGCCTGAAACTGCTGATAAAAATAAGCCAACACCGCCAACCTTGAAACCGTAACCTTTAGCCCAACCGCTTTTAGTAACCCTTTAAGCAAGGCATCCACCGTAGTAGCTTCTTGATTAGGAGGAGAAGATGCTGGGATGGTAAGGGTTGTAATGCTCAACAAATTTATCCTTTTTTAAGTAGCCGTAATTGGCGAAGACGACTTTTTTTCGGGTTTTTCTTTTTTGGGTTGCGGTTTGCTTTTCAATAAACTTTTCAATTCAGCAAATTTAACATCTCGCCATTCACCGGGTTGTAACCCTGAAAGCACAAAGGAACCAATCGAAACCCGCTTCAAACTAATCACATCAAAGCCCAAAACCTCAAACATCCGCCGAACCTGCCTGTTCATGCCCGTTACCAACGTAACGCCGTAAGTATCTGGCAAAATTTGAAAGACCTCTTGAGCTTGAGCCAACTTTTGTTCTTCTTCAAAAAAAACGCCTTCCAGCAACTTGGCTGCCAACGCATCTGAATTGGTTGGTAAGCTATACTTAGGGTGCGTCATTTGATAAAGAAAATCGCCATCGTTACTGAGGAAAATCAACCCAGCCGTTTTTCTATCCAACCGCCCTGCAGGGTCTAAATGGTGCAATTCTGGGGGCAACACATCATAGATGGTTTTTCTGCCCAATTCATCATTTCGGGTGGTAATAACCCCCGGTGGTTTATAAAAAGCCACGGTACGAATAGTTTGTTGCACCCGTAACGCTCTACCATTTACTTCAACAGTATCACTCAAAGGGTTTGGCACTTTAAAGCCTTGTTCTGTAATTTTAACGCCATTGACTTTAACCACGCCTTGGGCAATGAGTTCATCTGCCTTGCGTCTGGAACAAAGCCCTGAGGCGGCTATTACTTTATTTAATCGTTCGTTTTTAGAGGAAAGCATCATGAGTATTTTTTACCAAGCGGTTATTATAGGTTAAGGGTGTTAGTGGGTGTTACTTTTTTCTCTTCTACCAAAGAAACCACCGAAGTAGAGGGTGTTTTCGGCTTACAAGGTGTTACAGCCATCAGCTCTTTTTCAGCGACGTAGCGTTCAAGGGGTTCGGGTTGGGTAAAAAAAAGGGGGAGTTCGCCTGTTTTATGAGAATTGGCAACGGTTTTAACCAAGCGTTTAGTAAACCAGCTCATCAACGTTTCAGCTACTTTGTAGGAATCATGCCGAGCCGTGTTCGTGTTGCAATCTTGCTGGGCAAAATCACTTTTAATCACCTGTAACCCCATGGCTTCTAAAATAGGCGTATCCACTTCAACGGGGGTACCACCATATTGGGCATAATGAGCCACAACCGTTTCAGGCAAGGTTTCATTCACAATCACGGCATCCAACAAGCGAGGTTGCTGGGCATGGGCTAAAATTGCCCGAACATGGTCGCTCATGCTCATGCCATCGGTTTCACCGGGTTGAGACATAATATTGCCGACATACACTTTCGGTGCTTTGGCTGAAAGCAAGGCGGTAACAATGGGTTTTACTAATAGGTTAGGAATAACGCTGGTATACAAGCTACCAGGCCCCATGACAATTAAATCAGCCTCTGCAATAGCGATAAGAGCAGCAGCTACAGGTTGAGGATTTTCAGGTAAGCAACGCAAGTGGGCAATAGGCACCCCTGCTTTCGGGATATTACTTTCGCCTTCAATCACGCTACCATCCGCTAATTCAGCCACCAAGGTAATGTTTTCCAGCGTGGCGGGTACCACTTGTCCTTGAATTTTCAATACTTTAGAAGAAGCCTGAATGGCGGACATCACATCGCCCGTTACTTGAGACATTGCCGTAATAAACAGGTTGCCAAAACTATGCCCACCCAAGCCTGTACCTGTTTTAAACCGATATTGAAAGAGTTCCGTCATCAATTGTTCTTCGTCAGACAGTGCCGCAATGCAGTTGCGAATATCACCGGGGGGAATAACCCCTTGTTCTGCCCGAAGTAAGCCTGAACTACCACCATCATCGCCCACGGTAACGATAGCCGTAATGTTGCTAGTAAAATGTTTTAGCCCTCTTAACAAGGTGGAAAGGCCTGTACCACCGCCGATGGCCACTATTTTAGGCCCTCGTTTTAACCGACGATGCTCGTACAGTTGTTCCATAAAATCGCCTACCCAACCATCATTGCCAATAACGGAAGAAACAGATTCTCTGGCTTTGGCTAAGCCCGTCATCAAAGCAATACCCCCAATGCCCATCAATACAGGCCCACTCCAGTGGGAAGGGGCAATTTTTGCCAATGTTTTCAGTGTATCAATTAAAAAGGTGATAGGCTGTAGATTCAGCACTAACGCCAAGCCTAAGGCTAACGCAGAAGAGCCTAACAAAAACAACAATACCCAGCGTTTGAACGCAAAACCAGGTAAAAACCATCGCATTTTTTGCTTAACTGATGACACGAAAAAAGGGTTTCCTTTGAAGCGTTTGAACCAACATAACTTAGTTACAGTATATTAAAAACACAAAGAAAAGACAATCATGCTAGATTGGGTTAAATCCCTGTTAAGCAATGTTTAAAACCCCACGAACGGCTTCAAGCACTTGGCTAGCCTGTTGTTGAGCTTTCTCTTTCCCTTCAGATAAAATACGGTCTACCGCCCCTAAATCAGCTTCAAACAAGTGCCTCCGTTCCCGCAACGGCTTCATGGTTTCGTTGACGCGTTCTGCCAACTGCTTTTTGCAATCCATACAGCCCCGCAAACCCGCTTTGCATTCTTCCGCAACAACGGCTTGTTCGCTAGTATCTGCAAAAATTTGATACCACGGAAACACCGCCACACAAGCATCAGGGTTGCCCACATCCGTTTTACGAAGCCGATTAGCATCCGTAATAGCGGTTTTTATTTTCAACCACGTTTGGTCTTCGGTTTCTTTCAAAAACACCGTATTATTGTAAGATTTCGACATTTTCCGACCATCCAACCCCAGCAACAAAGGGGTTTCAGTCAACAATGCCCGTGGTTCATTAAAAATAGGTTGCCCCACCACATGGTTAAACCGCCGAGCAATATCTCTGCTAATTTCCAAGTGGGCTAATTGATCCTTACCAACAGGCACCAAGCTACCGCCAACCGTTAAAATATCCGACGTTTGTAAGACAGGATACCCCAATAAGCCGTAATTCAATTCTTCGCCCGCACCCGCTTCGCCCGCCTTTTTCAGGGTAATCATATCTTTTAGCGTAGGGTCTGTTTCCAGCCATTTTACTGGCACCATCATGGAAAGCAGCAGGTGCAATTCCGCAATTTCAGGAATATGTGATTGAAGATAAATCACACATTTTTCAGGGTCTAACCCAGCAGCTAGCCAATCCAACACCGTTTCAATACGGTGTTGGGGAATGCCCGCCGTATCATCATATTTAGTGGTTAACGCATGCCAATCTGCCACCATAAAATAGCAAGGGTATTGGTGTTGCAAAACAACCCAATTTTTTAAAACCCCCATA
>JAPLIO010000033.1 GCA_026389055.1 Candidatus Melainabacteria bacterium
AAAACTTATCTGCCAAAGCCAATGAAGCCTTGAAAAAATTGACGATTGAATTAAAAACCCAATCGTTGGTGGTGGATGTTACGCATCAGTCTGCTTCTATTAAAAGCATGGCTACCAACGAAGTTGAAACCATTGCGACGCACACTATTTTGTGGGCAGCAGGGGTGATGGCTTCAGGGCTAGGTAAGAAAATTGCTGAAAAAACGGGTGCAGAAATCGACAGAATGGGGCGGGTCGTCGTTTCTGAAGACCTGTCAATTCCTAATCATCCTAACATTTATGTTGCTGGCGATTTAGCCAATTTTGCCCATACTGAAGGGCAACAACCCCTACCTGGGGTGGCACCTGTCGCTATGCAGGGTGGGGTTCATGTAGCCAATACCATTTTAGCCAAATTAAATACTTATCAGCCCAGCAAATTTAACTACATTGATAAAGGTAGCATGGCGATTATTGGTAACAATAAAGCTGTTGCTAGGGTTGGTTCTGCAGAATTTTCGGGCTTTATTGCGTGGGCTATGTGGTTGCTGATTCACGTTACCTTCTTGGTGGAATTTGATAACAAAATTGTGGTTATCTTCAACTGGGCGACCAATTACCTAACCCGTAAACGGGCTTGCCGCTTGATTACAGGCGATGTTGATACCCCTTTGCTAGATAATGACGCTTCTAATTAACTTTTTTTTCGGGATAGAGAAACTGAATGGTATCAATTGTGCCTGATGCTTGTGAATTGGCAGCCAAGCAAGGGTTTTCATCGTTGCTTGAAGCTTGGTATGCAGGCGTTTACCGAAAGTTGCCGTGGCGAGAAACCACCGATGCCTACGCCATTTGGCTTTCGGAAATTATGCTTCAGCAAACGCAAGTGGCAACCGTTTTGCCTTATTATGCCAAGTTTTTAGCGTTATTCCCCACCATTGAAGCCCTTGCCATCGCCCCCGAACAACAGGTTTTAAAGGCATGGGAAGGCTTAGGCTATTACGCTCGGGCGAGGAATCTGCAGAAGGCTGCCCAGCAAATTATGGCTCATCATGGCGGCGTTTTCCCCACCACGCTGGAAGCCGTCGAGGCGTTGTCTGGCATTGGTAAAAGCACGGCTGGTGCGATTTTAACCTTTGCCTACGGGCAAAAGCATCCGTTGTTGGATGGTAACGTTAAGCGGGTGCTTTCTCGTCTGTTTGATTTTGACCAAGATATCGCCAAAGCTGCTAGCCTCAAACAACTTTGGGCGTTTAGTGAACAATTATTAGCCCCTTCAACCGATGCGTTTACCTTTAATCAAGCCATGATGGAGCTTGGGGCAACGCTTTGTACGCCCACTCAGCCTAATTGCTTGCTTTGCCCTGTAAGGCATTTGTGTTCGGCTTATGCCAATGGGTCGCAGGCACACCGCCCAGTTAAGCTCAAAAAAGCCCCCATTCCGCATAAGCATATTGGCGTTGGGGTGCTAAAAAATAGCTTGAACGAATATTTTATTCAGCAACGCCCAGCTGAAGGATTGCTCGCTAATTTTTGGGAATTCCCAGGGGGTAAGCAAGAACCGAATGAACCCATTGAACAAACGGTTGCTCGGGAATGGCAGGAAGAGCTGGGGTTTCACATCAAGGTGGTGGAACATTTGCTGAATGTAGACCACGCTTACACGCATTTTAAGGTAACGCTTCATACGTTTTTGTGCGAATTGGTCGATGTTGATGCTAAAAATGCTCGCCCTGTTCCGCCCGTGATGACGGCTGCTCAAGCCGTGCAGTGGGCAACGTTGGAGCAGTTGGAGCAATTGCCGTTTCCTAAAGCCAACATTGATATTCTCCGATTTTTACGCACGGCGGGGGCTAACTAATGTCAAACCCTTTGATTTTGGTGGGTATCGACCCTGGGGTGCATCGGGTTGGGTTTGGTGTGTTGGAAGTGAATATGGATAAGCAAAATCTGCATCAAATTCCCAAAGCGTTGCATTGGGGAGTCATTGAAACGCAAAGTTCTGAGGCTCATTCGGTGCGATTGCAGGAAATTTACGAGGATATTTCGGGGTTGTTGGCTCAAGTGAAGCCTACGATTGCGGTGGTGGAAAGTTTATTTTTCTTTCGGAATTTGACTACCGTTATGCCTGTGGCTCAAGCCCGAGGGGTTATTTTGTTGGCGTTGGAACAGGCGGGTGTGAAGCTGGTGGAATATACGCCTATGCAGGTGAAGTTGGCGTTGGCGGGGCATGGCAAGGCGACCAAGCAGGAGGTAACGCAAGCCGTGGTTGACCGATTAAAAATGACTCAACGCCCAAAACCTGACGATGCGGCTGATGGGCTAGCCTTAGCCATGACAGGCTGGCTCAACGGCATCCATTTATTGTGAAACGGTAGAGTTTACCCCTTCCTAGCGTTGAGAGGTTTTGAGTGGTTCAAACAGCAGATGCCCTTGATTGGGGTCAATGGTCAATTTAAATTGGTTAATAAAACTAAGCCCTAACAACCCTGAAAACGAGGCATCTTTTTTAAAATTCATCACCGTGGCTTCTACGTTTTTCGCCTCTAACCCATTTACTTTCACTGATTTCAAAATCACCTTAGGCACTTCAATCTTCCCATTGGCAGTGGTAATGGGCACCATTTCGGTTCGGCTTAAATCAATGCCCAACTCTTCCGCCATTTCTTTAGAAATAGACATATAAGTTGCCCCAGTATCTAAAATAAAATGCCCTTCCTGCCTGTTGTTAATGTTGGCAGTTACAAAGAGGGCTTTGGGTTGTAGTTCCATTGGTACCACGGCGTGGGTAACACCTGCAGGGGTTGGTACGCTTAATACGGCTGTATTGGAAGGGTCTGTTGGGGTAGCGGTGGGTAGGGTATCCACCCAGTCTTTTAGTCGTTCAATGGAGGCGAATACCCAGTTGGTTTCTTTGGGCTTAGCCTTTTTTGAGGTATCCCTGTCTTCTGCTTGAGAAATGAACCCGAGAGACGATTGCTTGAGCCACGCTTGAGCGTTGGTTTCTAGTGGTTCAGGTCGATAGGCGACCACGATTAGTAATAGGGCTAGCGTGAAGCTACTGATGGCTGTTGCTTTTAGGAACCAAGTGATTGCTTTGATGATGCTCATCTGTTAAAACCGCCTTATTGTGTTTTGTGTGGCTAGAAGGATAAGGTGCTATTAGTGGTATCGGCAAAATGAGGCTTTTTAAACATCGTTTATTTGGAGGAGAAGCGTGGGGTTTTTAAACCCTACCCAGCCAATTAAAAACGGGAGGGTTTGAAACCCTCCCGCCTAAAGATTGTTACACCGATTTTCTCGGTACTAAATGACTCTATCGACGCTAAACTGGTAAACTCTACCATTGCCTTCAACGTGAATATAGAACTGAGACGTTCTCTCATCCAGCGTCAACCGCATAATGCCACCACTCTGGGGTAATAGCCTATCAGCTGAGTTCACAAACAGATTATCGCTGACATCTAAAGATAAAGTTTCAACAAACTGGCTCCTTGCGGATGTGGATTGGTAAACATGAATGTTCAACAGCTTCCTCGTGGGATCCGTATCAGGTTTAATCGTTGAATCCAACACATAAACCAGCCCGGTAGCTTTAGAAACGGCTAGCCCTGTAGGGGTAGTAAGCGTAACGGTAGGCGTGTTTAAATTAAACAACCGATTAACTGCTTGCGTTGGCACAGGCAATGAGATGCTTCTATTAGTGGTAGTTGCAGGCGTTGGTAAGTTTGCTTGTTGCGTTCGATAGGCACTTAATTGGGTCGAGTTAAACCAATCATCATTAGCACCACCAGAGATGGTTTCCATTGCTTCAAATACAGGTCGATTATTGACAAAATAAGCGGCGGCATTTTGCACAATAATATCTGTACAAGCGTTGGCACAAGTTTGTAATTCTCCGAAATTGGAGATATTATCAAAATTATTTTTATTCGCATCTCCTAATGTTTCAAAATCTCCGAAATTTTCTAGGAGTATTTGAGCATTCGCCCCTGCCAACGTATCTCTTGTAGAAGATGTTGGTATGGTAATAGTTGAAACGGTGTGGGTTAAATTAGCCCCCCCTCGTCTATCGGCATAATATCTCACCATACCACCGTTTAGGAAGTAAAGCCCATCATCCATGGGGGAAACGGCGATGGCACTCGTGTCATCTGCCCCAATCCCATTGGCAAGAATCGTTTGGCTTTGGCGAGAGAAGTTTTGTGTGCCGATTGTGCCACCATAAGCTGTTAGCGTGCCTGTGGCTTTATTGAAGGTGTAAAGCGTATTGCCTTCTGTTGTAGTGGTTGTAATGTTATTGCCAATAATATCTCCAGCCGTTGAGCCGGGTTCTCTGGCAATGTAGTTGACAATGGGGCTATTGGCTTGTGCGGCGTTGAAGCCCAAACCGCCTTTTCTCGTCATAGAAATAGGTAGATCGACGTCATCGTAGTACCAAGCAAAGACATCTCCGTAGCCACTGGTATTGCCTGTAACGGCTACTTTGTTGTTGGGTGAATAGGATAAGACGCGTTTGCCCGCAGTTAGTTTGCTGGTGGCGATGCTACCCCAATTACCGTTGATAACTGGGCTGACGACGAGCTTTTGGTTGGCTTGGTTGAAGTTATAAAGGCGAGTGATGCCATCGGGCGATGTTTTGCTGTAGAACAGATAACCTGTATTAGCATTGGCACCGCTATCTTCCCGAATGATGTAGGGGGCTTCTGCCCCTAGGGGGATGTTAATGGTATCGATGGCGGGTGAAACTGTTGGGTTGGGGTTGAGGTAGTTCCGCACCGTAACAGGGGCGTATTCACTTCTTTCAAACGCATTACGTTGAGAAACATGTCCTTTAGTATCCACGTTTGCCCCTTTATACTGATAATCTGCTCCGTTAATATCCCCAGGTAGCGGTGTCCCGTACATACAACCGTATACAGTGGGATCAGCAGCATTTTGCTGTAATTCACACCAAGAGTAGCCATAGTTGCCAATGTAGTAAGTTGGTGGATCAGGTACAAACGCATAACAATCACATTCACTATTATATTGCCAACGACCACGAGGGCCGTCGCCAGAATCATACGTATTATATACGGGCTCTCCTGCGAATAAGTTGCCTGAAATGGGATTATCTCCGATTGATAACGATAAAAAATTCTTGGGATTTAAGTTACGGGTAGGATGATTTTCATCTCTAATTGAAGTGGCATAGAAACGATAACCAGAAATATAACCAGAGATTCTTAAATAGGGTTGTGCTTCCCAAGTTTGATATTCCCTAAAGTTTGTTATTTTAAATTGTACAGTTGTATTGGCAGGCTCGCTCTTCCACCAAAAATCATTGGCATCAATATTATACAGCTCGCTACAAATATCATGATCCCATTGATGATGGGCATTTACAATAATATTGTTTAACCCTCTATTTCTACAGGTCGTGCCATTCCAACCGCCCTCTGTACCGTAAACGGCAAAGTTTTTCATTCTTCTTAAATAAAGATTGCGTTGGTGATTGCCTGCAATGGGGTCAATTTCATTCACAGGCTTGGCAATATAGCCATCATTACCCCGTTTGTGTATTAACACATGGGTACCATTATCCCAAACAGGTTGAACCTGGTATTGTAGTTGCCCCGCTTCATCTGCTGCCCCAATGGTGTGGTCATCCGTAATGCCTAATGTATTGGGATTCCAAGCAAATAGGGGTACTGTTTTGACACCTAAATTATTGGCGGTATAATAATCAAAAATAAAGCCATCCCACTGACCAATACCCATAAATGAATTGTTATGTCCGTGTGTACCACTGGAATAATAATATCCATGATAACCATTACTGCCATAAGCGAAAGATTGCCACTGCCGTCCTGTATCATTATCAGACCATAACTGCCATCCCCAGCTACCCGCATTTCTGTGTTTTGTATACCCTGAAGGGGCTGTTTTCGTGGTTGTCGTAGGTTCTTTCCACGCTTTACGAGGGGTGGTGGTAACGTAGTATTCGCCTTGGGCGGGGTCGTAGGCGTTATACCCTGGCCGATACCCTCGGCATTCAGGGGTTACGGCAAATGGGTCTGCTACCGTACTAGCACTTTGTACGCTGGTTAAGGCTGCTTCCCTCATGGTTCTATTCCAATAATACACCTGAAACACATCACCTACCTGCCGATTCCCACTAAAACACATGTTGCCTTGAAAGCTATCTGCCACGGTTTGATCCAACTTAAAGCTACGCAAAATAGGCCGATCATTCCCTGCAGCGGTATTGCCCGGTGCTTCATGGTAAGCTCTGCTGAAGGATCCTTGGTTTAAGGGTAACGTCGTAAAGCTACTGCCAGAGCCACTGGTCAGGCGTAAATCTGCATTCACGCCCCCCGCCCCTGCATTACCGTAAACTTGTGCTTTGGTGGCCACTTTAATTAACCCGAACGGGGTTCTGTTGGTGGTAGTACCCACATGCCCTGCTGGGCCAGCAGGACCAGAAGGTCCTAACGCTGGGTTAGAAACATCTGGGCTAGGTTGAAAGTTGTTATTAGCCACCGTAGGGTCTGTGCCTAGAGGGAGAATATTATTAGGTAAAACCGTTCTTTTACGCCCGTTATCCCCTGCATTATACAGCAACCAAACAGGGTCAGCCCCTGTAACAACGCCTGCAGCATCTCGGGTAACATTGGTGGTGGTATCGCCATCGAAAACAACCACTTGGGCGGTTCTGGCAATAATTTGGTTTTGAGCAGCGGAATTAGTTGGGGTGGTACAAGCTGTGGCACTACAATAAGAAAAGCCTGCTGTCCCAACAATGGTGGTGGCATCTTCATTTAAACTCCGTAAGGCAGAGGCACTGGTTCTATTTTGGCTGGTGCCTTGAAATTCTCGTAACCGTTGGGTGCCTGCAGTTCCAACGATGCTGTATTGATAGACTCTTTTTGTGCCATCGGGGTTTTTAACCATGAGTTCTAAATTCGTGTTGGTGGCGGTGAGGGGGTTGACGCCTGCTGTTGAAGCGGTTAGGGTATTAAGTTTAGTACCGAGGGCGTTGACGTTTTGAGAGAGTTCTGTTGTGGAGCGGTGTTTTAGTAGTTTGGTGCTAAGATAGGCGGTGGAAGTCATGAGCATGGGGATGAGTACCACACCCAGCAAGCCGACAGACATGAGTGTTTCAATTAAGGTAATGCCATAGTAGGCTTTGTATTGGTTGGCTTTAGTAATGCGGTTGTTGTTTGTTTTTTTGGGCA
>JAPLIO010000029.1 GCA_026389055.1 Candidatus Melainabacteria bacterium
AGTAAGAAGAAGAGGTTAAGTTTGTAATGCACATCATTATCGGTTCCGAAGAAGAACACCACGCCAAGCATATTTACACCTTGCTACAAGCTAAAAACGAACCCGTAACGTATCTGGATTCTCGGCAATTACCTGAAGCTCTGCTGCTACAGTGGGAAGCTTCAGAAATTACGACTACTACGGGCTATTTAACCATTGAAGGTAGTAAGGTTCCGTTAAATGCCATTAGAAGTGTTTATTGGCGATGGTACTACGGTATTCGTATAGCCCCCACCCACCAAACCCCTGAAGCACTTCACACCGCTTATATGATTGATAGGGAAGTAACTTCTGCCATAGAAAGCCTGTTTGCTGTATTAGCAGAAGAACCCACTTGCTTATGGGTTAATAGTATCAATGCCGTTGAAATGCACAAGAAAAAAGGGTATCAGCTAAACTTAATGGCAAAAAATGGGATTAGAGTACCCCGCACGCTAATTACTAACGATGCTACCAGTGTTTGGGATTTTTACGAAGCTAATCAGCGGTCTATTATTGTGAAGCCTGTTCGGGGTGGGGTTAGTACTCAAAAAGTAACCGAAGCGGATTTAACGCAAGAAAGGTTGGCGTTACTTCACTATTCCCCTGTGCAGTTTCAAGAATTGATTGAAGGCGTGGATATTCGGGTGTACGGGGTAGGCAACCAATTATTTGCGGCGGAAATTCAAGCTAATACGATTGATTTTAGAGAAGACCCGCAAGCAAAAATCATCCCTATTGTATTACCTGAAGCCATTCAACAACAGTGCTTACAGGTGATGCAATTATGTGATTTATGCTTTACGGGCATTGATATTAGACGAACCCCTGCTGGCGACTACGTTTTTATAGAAGCTAACCCTTCACCCATGTTTACCTTTTTTGAACAACAATCGGGGTATCCCATTTCAGAAGCATTGGTCAGCTTACTGATTAGGGGTAAATAGTAAGCCTACTTTCCATCACAAGATCAGGATAAAAAGTAGGCTTGTCTTCAACAAATGGCAGTAATGTCAAAATTCGTTATCGAGGAATCGTATTTCTGAAGCTATCAATATCTTTTTGGCTAAGCTGATTTTCGTTACCATCTCTACCTGCTATCAAGCCTAAGTTACCGTAATCAATAACAAAGTCTCTCTTGATATTACTAGGCATCAAGTCCTTACCTTCTAATACGGCGACATTCTTAATCATAAATTTTAAAGTGCTTAAGTCTTTTGTTACATTTTTTGCCTCTGCTGCTAACTGCCTATGTAGAGTTTTACTTATACTATCCGAGGCTAATTGTTTATTGATATCAGCTAATTTTGTCGATAACTCTTGCTCTAAATAGATCAACTGTTTCTCAGAAGCCTTCTTATTCGTTTGACCATCCAACTTGTCTGCTTGTTTATGAAGCCTTTCCGCATCTGCTAAACTAACACTGTCATCTAAAATTAAACCAGTAGGAGGAAGAATACCACCTTCTTCACCCATGGCAAGCGACGTCGGTACATCAAACTGTGGAGGATTGTAGCCACCGCCTTCTTCACCCATAGCAAACGTGGTCATCTGAGGATTTGGGTTAAATGGAAATGGAAAAGGCTTAGGATTACAAAAGCCACCGCCACCTTCTTCACCCACGGAACGAGTTGTTGCGTGAGGAGGATTGTAGCCACCGCCACCTTCTTCACCCATGGAACGAGTTGTTGCGTGAGGAGGATTGTAGCCACCGCCACCTTCTTCACCCATGGCAAACGTGGTCCTCTGATTATAGGAGTAAGGGGTTGGGGTTGGGTTAAAATTAAGATAACTGTTCATCAATACAATTCCTTTCGCTCGGGGCTAAATAAACTATCTATCAAGAGATTATTCTTAAACTGTCCCTACAATTTAAGCAGAGTAAGGGTCAATAGATACTCTAACTAACGATTTCTAGCTGAACAAATTGCTGAGATATGAACAAATTGTTACATTTGTTCATGCTAAAAAATGCCAGTATTCATAATGGTTAAGGGCTTATTTGTTTTTTAAAACAAGCGGTAATCACAACAACAGTGGCAATTTATTTAAACTGGCGGTTTGTCTTTTTTCTGATAACTCGGTAGCAAGGCTTCCATACCTGCTTGGGTAGCCGTACCAAATAGCACCGCCCCAACAATCGCCATTACTTGGGATGGCAAGCCCTTAAACCTCTCAAATCTAGTCTTATTTAAACAGGTTAATTCACACCCAAACGTGTTTTTAAACAGAGTCGCACCTACATCGCCCATGAACCAAGCAGCCCCCATTTTACTGACGTTTTTAACGCCTTCAACGCTGGTGGTCATCGCTAGTTCGCTTCCCGTTTGCCCATCTTTTTTCGCATTTTCGTGGGCTTCAACCGTTTTACTACCCGCATTAAATACAAATAACCCACTAGCAACAGCACTTAAACTATTAGAAACCACATTGTTTCCAGCAAACGCTTCCGTAAACGAGCGTGTCCAGCTGGCATGGGCTAATTCACCCGCTACAGGTAACAAACTTTTCGGATTCTTGAACCCACTGGCAATGGCTTCTTTGAAAGCCGTCGTTTTTTGAGCAATTTGTTGCCAGTAGGCTTTGCTCCCTACTTCTGAAAGCCCCACCAATTCTTGTGGAACAGCTTTAGCAGATTCATTGAAAAAGATGTTGGTCATAGTCCGAGAAGCCACTCTATCGGCTGTCGGTTTGGTTAGGGCTTTTACTTGGTCATCCAACCACTTGCAATCAAACCAAGACCTCGCCTGAATTTGCCCCCAGCGTTCCCCTCTGTGCGTAGCCGCTTGCTGCCAATTAAATGCCGTAGCATTATTAGCCACCGTGCTAACACCCATCGCCGTTCCTGCACCTGTAGCAACACCTGCAAAGGTATCATACATGGCGTTGTGCGGAATTGCCATGGAAGCTGATTCAAACGAATCAGACCGAGTTTGTTGGGTGGCTTGAAAATTTGAATTAGGCAGGGTTGCATCAACCGAATTAACCGATTCAGGCAACTGGCTAAGGGCTTCAAAACTTTGCCTAGGCCGTTGCCAACCCAAGGGCTTCCCACCGGCTAACGAATTAGCTGACGGGGGAAAATCGCTATTATTGAAAGCGTTTAACCCTGTTCCCATGGTCATTGATTACTTCCCAATACGAACTAATATGCCCTAAAAAAAGACTCTAGTATTTTAAAAAATTGTCCGACTTTTTACTTTGTAGGGGTGCGATTCATCGCATCCTTTTGTGGATTGTGGGGCGGACGTGATAAATCACGCCCCTACAGTCGGTTTAATTATTTTGAAATACACTACATAAGCATAAAACCGATTATTTCCCCTTCTTGTGTTAGCAAAAACCCACTACTTTAGGTAGAATGGTAAGGATACCTGTTTTTTTCCCCACCTGTAGTAGAAAAATATCATGCCCCACCTGTTTTCTGAAAAAATTAAAGCTACCCACCCACCCACTGAACCCATTCTAACGCTGGAACTTTCCCCCCCGAAAGGCGTCGATACCGACCGCCTTTTAGCACGGGCTTCCGCCCTAAAAGGCTTGGTAGATGCTATTAACGTGCCAGATTGTCAACGGGCGTTGCTACGGCAATCTTCCCTAGCGGCTGCCGTGTTGATTGAGCAAAAAGTAGGCATTGAAACCATTTGGCAACTAACCTGCCGAGACCGTAACCTGATTGCCCTACAGGCAGATTTACTGGGCGGTTACGCCCTAGGGTTGAAAAACGTGCTAGCCTTAACGGGCGACCCCGTCCAAATTGGCGACCAAAAAACAGTCGCCCAGCAGGTGTTTCACCTCGATGCGGTTCGGTTATTGACGTTGCTAAACAAGCTGAATGCGGGAATTGATGCTACGGAAACGCCGTTTAAAGATGGTGGTACGGCGTTTGTTACGGGGTCTGCACTCAACCCGTTGCGGTTGCATAATCAGGCACAAAAAAAGCGGTTGTGTTTGAAGTTGGAGGCGGGGGTTGGTTTTTTCCAGACGCAACCGTTGTATCATCGCGAACCGTTGGAGGCGGGGTTGGAGGCTTTGGCGGGGTGTGTGGCGTTAGTTGGGTGTGAATCGCCGAAGGTGTTGTTGGGGATGGTACCGCCGAAATCGGGAGATTCGGCGAGGTTTTTGAATAAAACGGTGCCGGGTATTGCGATACCTCAAGGGTTGATAGATAGGCTGGATGGGGCGATTGACCCTGCGGATGAGAGTTTGCATTATTGTGCGGAGCTGTTGGGTGGCATGGCTGGTTTGGTGGATGGGGTGCATTTAATGCCCGTGGTTTTGGAAAAGCGGTGTGTGGTTTTTGTTCAGCGGGTTCGGGCTGCTTTGGGCTTACCCACCCTTGAACGCCCCACCGTTGCCGATGCGTTTTCGGGGTAGGGGTAGGAGTTTACTCTAAACCACTGGGTATTAAATGATACTTTTGTGCTGATTCTTCATTTAAAACCTTCACGGCATTTGGCGACAAATTCCAAGAAAGTAGAACCCCTTTAAAAGCCTTAGCCAAAGCATCTTTAACTGGTATTAAATCTTGTTTTGTTGTACGTTTCAAAACTAATACGAATGTCATAGGGACTTTGCTGATAGCTACATTTGCTAAGTTTTCAGGTAAAACCTCACCTTCATGACGTTTTAAATGCAGTGCTAGAAACAAAACGAGGCTATCTTTGAATTTTTGTACAACATCACTAATAAATTGTTTGAAATCAGCAGGTACAGAAGGCTTTGCTTCAACAAAACAAAGTGCATCTTTCAATAATACAAACTCAACCGTTTTTAGTCCGTACCCCAAAGCTTTTATGTATATATTACACTGTTCAATATCATAATAAGAGTCAGAATCAAAATCACCAAACTGCATTTCAGAATGCGTAACAACCACCATCGAACTACGGAAGCTCCAACTCTTCTTCATACAAATGAATAACTTCGTTAATGATGGCATTTTCTGGCATACCATTCAGCAAATCATCTGCACGCCAAACCATCTGATTTTCTTCTTTTTCACACGCTAAAATCGGAATAGAACATTCTTTTTGCTGAGCAATCAAGTAGAGTTTTTTAATAACAAAATAGGAATGAGTTGCCATAAAAAATTGAATACCTTCATTAAAAGCCAAGTCAGCAATACACTCCAGAAAAACAGAAATCGCTTCTGGATGCAGGGCAGATTCTGGCTCATCAATAAAAACAATCGACCCCCTTTTCAGGTATTTATTGCCTAACAAGGTATCCAACAAAGCTAATTTTTTAACACCTTCAGCCGTTACGCCAATGGGGAATTTTTGTCCGCCTTTGCCAAACCGCCATTGGGCAGATTTGTTATCATATTCCACACGTCCGCCCAGCAGTTCATCTAATTTTTTTCTAACAGCACTAGCGGTATTAGACGTTTTTCTTTGAGACGGTAATTGAATGGCTCTAGCTAAATCGACATAAGTATCGTCAAACCCAAACAGTTTATCATTATCACGAGATTTCAAAATAATTTTATGAAGCGATAAAATTTCTTTTGCTGGTAAAAAAATAGAATCATACTCTGTACGAGGTTCAATGTAGTTTTCTAAAGATCTAATTTGTTTTTCTAAATTTTTTGTAAAATGATACTGTAAAAACTTATCCTTCATCGTAATTTTGCAACGCAGCGGTTCATCTTGTCCTTTACGGACGAGATCCCCTATTTTATCGACCTGAAACGTCCAATATAGCTTATCAGACAATAATTCTGCAAGCGTCTTATTATCATCCCCTCTTTGATAGCCTTCTAAAGCCTTAACAGTACTATAGAGTGCTTTTAGAATGGATGTTTTTCCAGATCCATTATTGCCTGTAATCAAGTTAATGGCACCCAAAGAATCCCAACTAATTTTTTCTAAAAGACCAAAATTAACTAATTCTACCGCTTGCAACATAAAACAGCACCCAAAAAATAATTTAAACTATTTTTAGTTTATCATAAATGTTAATTAAAGGGTTAGTTATATAACCTTATAAAATTTACGACTGCTTGCAAATAAGTGGATTGCCGAAGGGTGAAAAATATCGTGGGGAGATTGATTTTCGTCCCGAAATTCACACCGTCTTGATAAAATGCCCAAAATTCAAAAATCGCTTCAAAACTTGATTGTTGTCCCAACATTCATGCTGATGCAGAATAAAAGGTTGGGGTCAAATAAACATGAAATCAAGCCCAACAATCAAACTAAGGGGGTCAAAAAACCACCTTAAAACCCTGTAACCCCTCTTAAATAAAGGAGTTACGGCATTTTAAGCAATCCAAAAATTACACCGCTTTGATTTCTAACCTTTTATTCTGCATAGGTCTGAATTTCGGGCTAACAATCAACTTTAAACTGGTTGCGTCAGAACTTTCCAAAGTGGGTATGGCTAGTGAAACAGAAATTAAATCCGCCAACCCTCCTTCACTCGGAACACCTTAAACTGGCAAAACACCCAGCATAACAGGGTTCTGCACACTTAGGGTAAAAGGCAACGCCTCCACAAAAACCCCCATTACCTGGCTACCCAAAACACCCACCCGCAAACAAGGGGCAATAATCGAACCTAAAGGTTGCAACCCCACCGTAAAAACCCGATTACTCGCTTGGTTCTTTAGGTCGCAAACGCCACACTGGCGGGCATCTGCATCTGCCAAAAACGAAAGTGGCACCGTAGCAACCCACGTTTCAGGGGCTAAATTCAACACCGAAAAATCAAGCGTTTCCGTTTTCATGGCTGAAGAAAAAAGCCACGCATTAGGGGCTGTAAAAGGCTGATTTACTTGGCTTAACAAGCTTTCTAACCGATGCTGATAAGCCAATTCAATAGGCAAAATCGCCTGGTGAACCATCGCTCCGTAAGTTGCTAAACGGTCTTGGGCAAAGGGGGTAAACAATGCGTCGTTGCTTTTAACCCCCCGAATATCGCCTTCAGTAAGGGCTTGCAGGGCTTGCAACAACACCGCAGACCGCAACGTTTCCGCCAATTGCGTTATTTCAGTAGGGCTGGGTTCGGTTTTCATAAATTCTGCCCGCATAATCCACCGACCAAACGCCTGATGATGTGCCACCAACAAGCTTGCCCATTCCACCGCTTGCTGAGAAAAGCCCCAAGTGGGTAGGCGTTTTCGTACCGTAGCCACGGCTTTTGCGGGGTGTGCCATATCGGGCTTTAGGTGGAAACGGTCTTGGGCTAGCCCGCCTTCTTTATCAATATCATGAAGCAGGGCAGCGAGGGTTGTTAGTTCCTGCCAACTAGGCGGTAAGGTTTGAAAATAGGGGCTTTGGCGTGTTTTTGTTAGCACTTTAGCCGTATGCACATCGAGGGTAAATTCATGGGTGGCGTGTTGGGTGTTGTATTGCCCCCGCATACGGTGCCATTCGGGTAGGCAGGCTTCTAATAGCCCAGCGTTGCTGGCGTTGAGGAAGGCAGATTCATCGTTGGTACCAATGGCTTGCCAAAAATTGGCGTAAACCGTTGGGGCTATGGGCGTGGTGGGTGGAACAAAAATAAGCGTCAAACCAAAAGCTTCCTTTGTTTGATAGAACCGTATATGTCCTTATCTTACCAAAAACCAGCGGTATCTGTCTTTTAAAAGTATTGAGGCTTCTTGACCCAATTGCGAAAGGTGCATTATTGCTAAGATTTATTGAAATTATAGTATTTTAAATAATTAGCCGACTGTAGGGACGGATTGCTGTTTAGGATTTTTATGGCCTAGCAAATACCCAATGCCTGCACCAGCGGCAATAGCCACCCCTGTTATAGCTGCAATAGCAAGCCAATTACGACGAGGCAATTGAATTAGGCTCTTAAGCGATTTAGGCTTGTGTAGAGTGGGGACTTTTTCACATGCCTCCACTATTTTGAAGCGGTCTAAAAAATCACTCCTTAATAACTCGTCTATCCTTGTCTGCGTAACATGAGAGTTCGCATTCTGAATCTCACTATCAAATTTACGATCAATCAGTTTTTGTAAATCCTCATTGATTTTTAACTCTTTTGTATTATTGGTTGTATTCTCCACAATATCAAAAGATAACAGGCGTAACGTTCTATCCGTTTGGTTTGCTAATGAGAACCCATCTTTAGAAACAGTAATTTCCATAACCTGATCATTTTTGAGATTAAGAATATCCACTACTTCCTGTGGAATACTAAGCTCTTGACCAGTACTTGTGGATGGTTTTATAGAACCCTTAGGTTGAACCTCAAGCGATAAATAAGAGGGTATACCACCCTTGCGGATACCAGACCGACTCAGTGTATAAGACAAACCATGAATATCAACAGTCGGTTGTTTCTTCATAGTGTATATCCCGTCTATCTGTTCCAGAACATAACGGTAGCCATTATGGTGAACTACAGCCACGTCGCCATCAATCGTTATAGTAGAACCCTCCTCCACTTTGGCTTTCACATCACTGAGTTTTGAATGCACTAAACGCAAAGCTCCCACCCCTCCAACAAGAAAGCCTAGCCCACCGCCAATAGCGGTTGAAGCCACGGGGAACGCTGGTTTTTCGGGTGGTTTAACATTCGTAGCTGTAAAGGTATCACCTTTTACTTCTTTGATTTCTATTTCTGTTTCTTCTTCTGCTGGAGCTTTACGAGGTGTTTTGCTCAATGGCTCTTTGGGCGGTAGATTATTGTTAAACTGATTAACACCCCCTGCATTGAAGGGTATCTGATTAAACTGTCCGCCAGTAATGCTACTCATCCTTGAAAAAAATCCTTTCATCATCAACTAGTCGTCTACACTTGAAGTATAGCCTTAAAACACACTACCAGCATAAAACCCACAAATAACCAAACTGTGCTAGTGGCGTTTCAAAAGGTTTCCGCATTATTATTACGAAGCGTCAAAGTGTTTACGCTTCGTAAACGGTTTTTAAAACAGGCACTAACCGCTCTAACCCATGAGACCGAGACCCCTTCAGCAACCATTCAACCGATTGCTCGGCTGGCTGCCGAAAGCTAACAATCCAAGCAGGTAAGGCTTCTGCAACGGCTTCAACGGTTTCCGCCGTTAAAACAGAGAAGGTGTTTTCCACCCCCGTTTCTTTTAACAACTGACGCAAGAAAACCTCATAACCCGCCACTTCATGCCCCACAAAAACCAACCCCCGCAACGCAGATGCTTTAGCTTGCTGTACTAACCAAGCCAGTAATTCCTGATGATAGCCCTGCTCAAATTCACCCAGTTCCTGCATGGTGCCCACTATCAGCAGTTGAGAAACCGAGGCAGAAGCAGGTTTTAAAAACGCCTGCAAACTAGCCCGCATACTGGAAGGATTCGCGTTATAAGCATCGTTAATTAAAACGGCATTGCCCCCTAACGCAACGGATTCAAATCGTCCCGCAACTGATTGGAATTGACTTAATTGGTCTGCTAGTTGAGCCAAAGGTAGCCCTAGTGCTTTTGCTACTTGAATAACCGCCAACCAATTTTTTACCTGATGTTCACCCGGTAAGGTTGTGTGAAATGGGGTGCCTTCTACGAAAAATTGAAAGCATCCATTGGGTAAGGCTTGCAATTGTTCCGCTTGCGTAACCGTAAATGCCCGACGTTCCACTGGTTCAGCCACCCCTTGAAGGGTCAATTGGGCAGTGATATACGGGTCATCCGCATTAGCAATCAGTATTTTGCCAACGCCTTCAGCTAATTCACATTTGACTTGGGCAATGGCTTCCAAACTGCCTAAACGCCCAATGTGGGCAGGCCCTACGTTTAGCAACAAGCCAATATCGGGCAATGCCGTATGGGCTAACCGAGCAATTTCTCCCAAGCCTCGCATACCCATTTCAACAATGGCTACTTGCGTTTCAGGGGCAATGGCTAGCAAGGTTTTAGCCACACCAATATCATTATTAAAATTTTTTTCAGTGGCTTGAACCAAAAAACCGGAAGCTAACCCAAAAGCGAGTAATTCCTTCACCGTTGTTTTGCCCGAACTGCCCGTTAAGCCGACGATTTTAGTACCCACTAACCGTTGCCGATGATACCGAGCCAACCCTTGAAAGGCTTCCAACGTATCGGGTACAGAAATAATGGTTAATAGAGGATTAGAAGCCAGCCATGTTTGGGTGGTAGACTCCGCTAAATAGGCATTGTTTGCGAAACAAAGCGAAACGCCTTGTTCAGCCAGTTGTGGTATGAAGTGGTGTCCATCAAACGTTTCACCCACCAGTGGAATAAAGATAGGTGCAATGCCTTCAGGAAACGAAGTGGGGCTTAACCCACGGGTATCGGTCAGCGGAGCAAACAGGGTTGCTGGGCAATAGGCCTCGTTTGAAACGAGAGTTCCTTGGGTGGCGGTTAAAATTTCTGCCAAAGTAAAGGTGGCTACTTTTTCCCCGTTAGGCAAACTGGCTAACAGAACAGGCTGTTTAGTAGCAGGGATTGCGGAAACGGGAAGGCTCATTGTTAAGCACCTTTCCTTAAAACAATTTTTGCTGGACGGGTTCCGCCTCGAACAAATCGCCCACAGCACAATCCAGAATATCGCACAATCTGTCCATGTTTTCGTAGCTAGGTTGGGTTCTGCCACTAGCCCATGAATACACGGTTTGCTGTGGCAATGCCATTTCTTTGGCTAGCCTATACAGGCTCCATTCTTTTAATTGTTGTGCTACTTCTTTTAATTTAATTTTCCTTTAGAGTTACCGTCAAGAATGAAGGTTGCAACAACCTACGTGCAAAGTTAAAACATTAAGATAATTATAAACCAAATAAATAAAAAT
>JAPLIO010000234.1:0-10130 GCA_026389055.1 Candidatus Melainabacteria bacterium
CATGGGGGAGGTATCCTAGTTGTGAACGAATCATAACGATACGTCTATTTTACCCCAAACCAACCACTCTTTTTCCGTAACCTCCAGTGTATTAAATTCAGGCATAAACTTATCTGAAAGTTGTTTTAAAGTCAGTTTGTCTAACTCATCTTTGGTTAATTTTTTCGGGATTTGGATGCCTACAAATTGATTACCCTTATAAGTAGCTAATAGAAAAGAGCTGGGTCTATTGTTTCCCCAAGTGGTTAAAACTGGTAACGTTTCAGAGCAAGCGGTAGCCGTTGAGAATTTCTCTAGTGTTTGTGGAATAACAGGGGGAAAAGAACTAGGGTTTTTGACGGCTGATTTTGTAACTTGTAAAACATTTTCTATACAATTAAACCCTAGCTTATAGATTGGGTTTTTAGTAATTGGAGGTATTTTGCTAGCAAGCGATTCTGTTTGACCTGTTAGAACAGGAACAACAGGCAAAGAAAGTCTTGCAGGTAAAAAACTACTTATAAAGTAACTACAAGCAAAAGCGAATGTACACCAACGGGCATAAAGGCTAAGTGTCTTTACTTTACTTGGCTGTTGCTTAGCTTTTGGATTTTTAGTGTTCGGTTCAGCTACTTGAGTAGGGTGAAGAGAAGCATTCTCTTCATTTGATTCTAAAGTAGCAATAGCAGTTTGCTTAGGGGTAGTGGCTTTAACTGGCTTCTTTTTCTTATTCCTAAACCAACGGCTCTTTTGTTCAGGCGTTGGTTTGGACGATTCTTCTACCACCGTTTCTGCAATGGCTTCTGCCAATGGCTCCGCTTCGGTTCCCAACTTTGGGGGCAAGTGGGGGTCATTTCTTCTACTTGCCAGCCAAGCAACAAAACCCACTAGCCCAATGCTACTAACCATTAACGCCACAGGTACCCACATCGGCATGGTATTATCAGGCTTTTTTGAGCTAGTATTAGGCGGTTTTTCAGGCTTTTGAACCAATGAATGTTGAGCAGTCGTCGGCACAGGCACAACAGCAACAGACCGCTTAGCTGAAGTAGCCTGCGGATAATAGGTTGGCGTTGTTGAAACCGTGGAGGGAGCCGTCTTCATCAATCAAGAACTCGGTTGGGTGTGTGTAAAAGAAACCTCTCGCTAGCAGATTCCTTCTATAGAAAGGCTCCTCAAAAAAACTGTGTGCTACTAACACAAAAGGTAACCCAACTGGGTTTTATGCTTATAGCAACAGATAGTACCATGCCAACGCAATGGATTGATAGGGTGAAACAATCGAACAATGAGTACGCTTTTTCCAGGCTTTACCGCCTACGATTATCCACTTTTATATAACCCATCCTACCGTAAAACGTATGAGTGGGATCCCTTCGGTGGCAACTTTACAACGGATAATGAATTAAACCAAGTGCTTCGGCATAATGCCCAGCTAGAACCCTTTGGCGTGGTGCCTTCTACTTTATTACTTGCCAATGGTAATCCGTTTTCCATCTCTAGCTTTGAAGCCAGCACCTTACAGCAGGATCCGCTCAACCTAAAAGGGCCGATTCAACTAGCCCCTGTGGCACAATCCATTTTTGGTAACATTAAACCCGCCCCTAGCATTCCATTTAAACCGCTAGGCTTACCGTCAGATAGACCTTTCCCGACCATCGGGTTTGGGTTTACACCATCTATCAACGGTATTGTTCCAGTTAGTAGCAATACGGCTATTGGCTTTTAAGTTTTTAACACACTAAATAATTCGGAGTAGTTTAACATGATGGTGGGTGTCAATCCCGTTACCGCATACAATCCCAATCCAGCTTTATACGCTCAACCTCAGCAGGTAGCGTATGGGCAACAACAGCCGTTTTATCAGCAACCTGCTCAACAAGCACCTGTTGATAGTTCCAACGACTTGGCACGTGAGCTAGCAGGGGCGAATGCCTTAGCCGTTGAAGGCACCACGCAAGTGGCTCCTCAAATTATGGCGTTGGCTCAACAAACCGCTCAAATCAATGAGATGAATAAAGCTCAACAACAGTTGCAACAACAAAAGTTAGTGTTACAGGCTCAAATACAAGCCAATGCTATGAAGGGGCAACAAACGACGGCACAAGGGCAAGCCTTACAACAATTACAAGGTACTATGCCAACGATAACTGCTCAACAACCTACCGCCACGGCTACAAGCAACGGAGGCTTTTCTCAAAAGCAACTATCTGCCATGCAATCAGGCAATTTAGGGGAATTTGGTAAAGCCACAGCGGAGCAGGCTTTAAGTGGATCTAATGATATTTTAAAAGTAATGGAAGACGAAAAAAACAAACAAGTTTATATAAAAACCTTAATAGCTCAAGGTATTCCCCAAGAACAAGCTAAGGCAGAATACGAAAAAAGAATCCAAGCCAATAATGCAGCAATGGCTGGGCAAACAGTCGTTGCCCAACAACCTGCGGTAATGGTGCAACAACAACCGCAGGTTGTTCAACAAGCCCCTGCCGTTGCCCCAACCCAACCAGTGGTGCAATCGCAACCTGTAGCCCAACAATCGCCTCAAGTGCTTGCCCAAGCATCTGCCAGCCCTGCTACCGAAGAAATGGTGAATGTGCCAAGGGTTGGGCTAGTGCCAAAATCAACCTTAACGGCTTTATTGCAAAACACCACGAAAGAAGCACAAGAAGCTCAAGCACAAGCCCAACAACAAGCCTTACAACAGCAGGCTCAACCAACCCGACAAACACTACCAACAACAGCTATTACCCCCCGAAAAACCTTAGATGAAACGGTTGTTTCTGCCGTACCGATGAACCTTCAACCCACTAGCCCAGCTTTACCGTTTGCACCCCAACAACAACAATCGTTAGCTAGCTTGCCCGTAGTTGCTTCGCCTTTGGCGTTTGCAAGCGTTAATAGTTTTGGTAATAGTGGTATTAACGCCAACAACTATCAGCAGATGCTGGCTTACGCGAATCAGCAACAGCAACCGACTGCTACGGGATGCCTAATAATAGGGAAGAATTACGAAGAATACAACGTAAACGCCATAAGCGAGTGATGGCACAAATGTTGAAAAAGCCCAAGCTTTACGTTCCTAAGCCTGATGATAGTAAATACGCTGCCTACGGTGGCGGAGATCAAGCCTAACAATGGTTACGGTTAGCTTGCCTTTCCTTACCTTTTCAAGGTAAAATTGAAGCTATAGTCCCTCAATTAAGTTTCAACTTACACTAGAAGGTCAACAAAAAACGATGCGTTTGGGTGTTATTTTAACGGTTATAACCGCCGTGGTTATTGGCGGAGCAGGCTTGGGCTGGTACTTACTAACCAAAGATTTACCCAGCGTGCGTTCGCTAATTAACCAACGCCAAAGCGTCATTATGCACCAGCAAAATAGCTCTAAAGTGCTGGCTTCGGATGATAAAACCATCATTCTTGAAAATGGGCAGTACCTCGTTCATCCCACTCAAGTTAAAGATGTTTCCCCTGATTTCATCAAAGCCCTAGTCGCTACCGAAGACCGCCGATTCTACCTGCACAAAGGGGTAGACCCTATCGCCATTTTTCGGGCTTTGGGTAGAAATGTCAAAGGCAAAGGCTTGCAAGAAGGCGGTAGTACGCTAACCCAACAGCTAACAAGGCAACTCTTCTTAAGTAATGAACGCTCGTTACAACGCAAAATTAAAGAAATTTTGCTTGCCCTGCAAATGGAACAAGAACTGAGTAAACAAGAGATTTTGGAACTGTACATGAACTACGTTTACTTTGGGCAAGGGGCGTATGGTATTGAAGCCGCTTCTGAAGTGTTTTTCAACAAAAAACCGAAAGATTTAACGCTTGTGCAAGCGGCTTTGTTGGCGGGTTTGCCCCAAGCACCTTCTAATTATAACCCCTTGGTAAACCCTGAACTGGCTAAACGCAGACGCAACGAAGTATTACAAAACTTGGTAGAAGTTAGTAGTATTACCTCGGCGGAATGCCAAGCTTTGCAACAAAAACCGCTGGATTTACACCCAAACTTAACCCGCTTGTCTATCCGCAATAAAGCCCCTTATTTTAACCAAGTGGTGATGCAACAGGTAATGGATTGGTTTGGGCTGACGGAACAAGAATTTTGGCAATCGGGCTTTAAAGTACACGCTACACTCAACCCCATGGCGAACGATGCGGCGAGAGCAGCCATTGACCAAAGCACGAAGGATTATAAACGCACCGAAGCCAATCAGCAATTAGCCTTGATGGCAATGAACCATGAAACAGGGGCGGTGGTTGCTTACGAAGGCGGTAAAAACTATCAAGCTAGCCAGTATGATAGGCTGCAGAAAGCCCAACGCTCTCCGGGGTCTACGTTTAAGGTATTTACCTATACGGAAGCTCTTCGTCAAGGGTTTTCTCCGTACCAAGTGGTGGTGGATGAACCTGTTACGTTTGGTACGTGGAAGCCTGAAAATTTCGACAAAAAACATCATGGTGCGATGACGTTAGCTAGAGCGTTATCTTCTTCTAATAACGTCATTGCTGTTAAACTAATGGAAAGCGTCGGTGTGGAAAATGTGATTAACCTCGCCAAGGAATTGGGTATTACTAGCCCGCTTCAGCCCAACTTATCCACCACGCTGGGTGGGTCGGGGGTTTTTCCGTTGGAATTGGTGCAGGCGTTTAACACAATCGCCAACCATGGGGTGAGGGTCAAACCGTATTTTATTGAATACATTGAAGATGAGACGGGCGAAATTGTTTACCAAAATGCTGCAGATGCCGTTACCGTGTTAGACCCGCCAATTGCGGACAAGATGACAACCATGCTTCAACGGGTAGTAGACCATGGCACGGGCATGGCGGCGTTGCTCAATAATGGCATCCCTGTTGCAGGTAAAACGGGTACTAGCGATAAAAACCGAGACGCTTGGTTTGTGGGTTACACGCCCACGTTAATTGCTGGGGTCTGGGTGGGCAATGATGATAATACCCCCATGCCAGCCAGTATTACAGGCGGTAGTATTCCTGCGGTTACATGGAAAAACTTTATGAGCAAGGCCAGCTTGGCTTTTGAGAAAAAAACTCGGTTTGAAACGTTGGCTTCCAAACAGGAAAGCAAGACGACTGGGTCTTCAACTACTGCTTCACCGACAGAAAACCCGAATGTGGTTATTCAGGAAGAACCTGTCTTACAGGAAACGCCTACTGAACCTGAAGTAGCCCCTGATAACCCTGTGCCTGATAGGGTGCCGACTATTCCGCCGCCTGTTAATTTAACGCCTCGCAATAATACGCGTTCGCCTGAAGAGGAAGCCCCTAGTTATTATTCACCGTCTGATAATTCGCCATCGGCTCCTTCACCAAGAAGAAGCACCGCTGCCCCTACGCCTAGTAGAGGGGGTAGAACTACTACTGCTGAAGACGAGTTGTATGCCCCTACGCCGGGGTCTGCCCCCGTTTACGAGGGTAATTAACCTGTTTCAAACGGGCAGATGAGGGATTGCATCCGCCTGCTTAAACCCATTCAATCATTAAATAGCGTACCCACCAGTAGGAACGACCATCGCATTTGCTCTGCAGCTGCCGATGCGTTCCGTCCACCGCAGGGGCAAAAAGAACATCCCCTCGTCCATGCCCTTGTGGCATAGAGGGGTGGCGTTTAGGGCGGTTCCTCCGTAGGGGGTACCCCTAGGTTTGTGGGGGGTGTCGGGGGGTGCCCAAACAGGCACCTCCTGACAAACCAGCCAGCTAAAGACGTAAACGACAATCGATGAAAGCACGCTATATAATCTGTGAATTGGTATAAGCTTTTCTTTTTGATGCCCTGATGATAACAACCAAGGATTTTTTCTCTCATGCTAACAACCCACACCCGATTTTCTGAAGCGATGGTACCTGCTTTCAATAGAGCCTTAGCTACCCCTCAAAAACCAGTCGATTCACCACCTACCGCCACCCCTGCCTTGAGGGTAGATAGCTTTGAAAAAGTGAAGGAACTACCCCCCCTGTAGCACCCAGCGTTCGGTCTGGAAATGAGTGGAAATTGCCTTTAGGAGCCATAGATTGGAGAACAATATACCCAGAAGCAGCTGAGATAGTACGGAGAGATATTCTGACTAATTTTTTTTCTCAGGGGTTTCGTGTTCTTGCAGAAGTGAGCAGAGATTCTATAGTAAAAGATCTTGAAGGTTATTTAAGGCGTTATATTACAAAGCCTATAGACAGAGGCTCCGTGTTAAATGGGCTACGTAAGTATTTCCCTGCGGTTGAAAGAATAGGGATAGATGAGAGCAACTGTCTTTCTTATGAACATCTGCTTCTGTTCCCATTACCAAAGCCAAAGGAGAACAAACAGTTTCCTTTATTGTTTAATTTCGCTGGATTATCGTACTTGGGCGTGGATAGCGATACCGTCAGGCGTCTTGAATCTTATAGAATAAGCTTCCTGAACCAACCAGACGAACAAACAGCTGACCTTATTCAGCCATTTTCTGAGTTACTAAGAGAGAGTGGCACAAAAAACCTAGAAAACTTGACATTGAATCAAATAGAAAGCTTTGTCAATTATTGTACCTTGGGTATGCGAGTAGAGGGAGCTGGTAATTCTCAAAAAGAGGTATGAGGTTACGGAAAAAGTCTCAGTGGGATGGGATAATGAGGCACGAGCAACGCAGTAAGGGCGTTTACACCTAGTAAATAACCGAAATGAGTAGCACAGTAACAAAATTAGCACGCCCAATGGGGCTTTTTCCGTAACCTCGTATGGCTTTCTCGGCAAGATGTAACTAACGTATTGGACTCCCTTGGCATATTTGAGAAAGTGGAGGCTAATCGAGAGCATATTCAAGAAACAGTAAACCAACTTATTACCACTACATTCAAGGGAATGTTATTGCCAGATAAAGCAGATTCATTATCTATCGTGGAACATACACCACAACAGATAGCCGAACATCAGAAACTAGACCGAGCTACTTCCCACATGTTTCATTATATACTTAACCTTCATCCTAATTCTCAGGTTGAATAGCGTACAATTTTGGAGTAGGAGGGTTTCAAACCCTCCTACTCCAATCACCAATGCTTTTAAGATAGCCTGTTTTAAAAATACCCGACTTGCAGGATCATCGTGATTCATTTTTTTCCATTGAAGCTAAAGTGGGTTTGTGGGATGATTAAATGGTCTTTTATTGTTTACTTATTGGAGATACGACCCACCCATGACAACAACAACCAACCCAACCACCCTGTTTCAAAAATTGTGGGCATCCCACATCGTGCATCAAGAATCCCCCGAATCGCCCGCCGTGTTGTTTATCGCCCGCCACTTGGTGCACGAAGTAACCTCACCCCAAGCGTTTTCAGCCCTAAAAGCACGCAACATCCCCGTTCGCCGCCCAGATTTAACCGTGGCAACCGTCGACCATAGCATCCCCACGTTAGACCGTTCCTTCCCGCTGAAAGACGCTCAAGCCCAAACGCAAATTGAACAACTCGAAGCCAACGTGAAAGCTAATGGCATTCGCTATTTTGATGTGGCTAGTGGGAATCAAGGCATTGTTCACGTGATTGGGCCTGAATTAGGCTTAACCTTACCGGGTATGACAATCGTATGCGGAGACAGCCACACCGCCACCCACGGAGCCTTCGGGGCGTTAGCATTCGGTATTGGTACCAGCGAAATTGAACACGTTTTAGCCACCCAATGTTTGCTACAATACCCTTCCAAAACCATGAGCGTTGAAGTAGAAGGCACGCTGGGCGAAGGCGTTACCGCCAAAGATGTAATTTTAGCCGTTATTGCCAAAATTGGCATGGATGGCGGAACAGGCTATGTCATGGAATATCGGGGCAGTGCCATTCGAGGGCTTTCAATGGAAGGGCGGATGACGCTTTGTAATATGTCTATCGAAGCAGGTGCTCGGGCTGGGATGGTGGCTCCTGATGAAGCCACCTTTGCTTACTTGGCAGATAAACCCTTTGCACCCAAAGGGCAAGCATGGGATGAAGCCGTTGCCCGTTGGAAAACCTTAAAAACTGATGAGGGTGCAACGTTTGATACGGTTGTAACCCTTAATGCTGAAGATATTGAACCCATGGTTACTTACGGCACAAACCCAGGTTTGGCGGTGGGCATTTCAGGCAATATCCCCACGGCGGATACTTGCCCTTCCCACACCAACGTGGCGGATTTACAAGAAGCACTCGCCTACATGGGCTTTGCGGAAGGTCAGCCAGTTGCGGGCTTGCCTATTGATGTGGTCTTTATTGGGTCTTGCACCAATTCCCGTATTGAAGATTTGCGTGAAGCAGCGAAAATTGCCAAGGGCAGTAAAGTTCAAGCAGGGCTTCGGGCGTTGGTTGTACCTGGTTCAGAAGTCGTTAAAAAACAGGCGGAAACTGAAGGGTTAGACCAAATTTTCCTAACTGCTGGCTTTGAATGGCGTGAAGCGGGTTGTTCTATGTGTATTGCCATGAATGGTGATATGTTGGAAGTAGGGCAGTATTGTGCTTCTACCAGCAACCGAAATTTCAAAGGTCGGCAAGGCAAGGGAAGCCGTAGTTTGTTGGTTTCGCCTGCCATGGCAGCCGCAGCGGCTATTCACGGTAAAATTGTTGATGTTCGGAAGTTAGTGCCTGTTTCCGTTTAACGCACCCCCTTGGAGGATTCATACCATGATGATGATGATGACCATCCGCATTGAACCCGTTCGTTGGGATAATGAAACCCAGTGTCGGCATTATTTTGAATTGATTCGTCTTTTAGCGTCTGATCACCGAAAGCAAATCGATTGGCAACAATTTCAGTTAGTCATTCACACCTTCAGTGCAAGCACTTATGCTTCCGCACTTGTTGCGTATGATATAGATTCTGGTCTGCCACTAGGGGCATTAACCAGTTTTGAGCTTTTTTCAACGTTTTATTGTGGGTCAGTATTTAATGTCCATGATATAGTGGTGCATCAATCTGCTAGAGGCAAGGGTGTTGGCAAACTATTGATGACCGCCTTTGAAGCAAATGCCCGAAAAGCCAAAGCGGCTAAACTAACATTGGAAGTATTTTCTGATAATAAAGAAGCACTTGCATGGTATAACCGTTTAGGCTTTACCCCAAATTTATCAGGTATAAACATACCGCCCTGCACCTTATTTTTAGAAAAAATCTTAACCTATCCAGCAGAAGAGCCATCAACTGCTCATCAAGCCATTCACTCAATGAAGGAGCCACTCCACCATGCCTAAACCACTTTCCCACATCGTTAGCCGATGCGTCCCCCTCAATAGAGACCATGTGGATACAGACCAAATTATGCCTGCTCGGTTTTTGAAGGTTACTTCTAAAGAAGGCTTAGGCAAGCAGTGCTTTGCGGATTGGCGTTATTTGGAAGATGGCGTAACCCCTAATCCTGATTTTGTGCTGAATCAGCCCGCATTTGCCCATGCTAGAATTTTGGTGGCTGGGCAGAATTTTGGGTGCGGTAGTTCTCGGGAGCACGCCCCTTGGGGATTGGTAGATTATGGGTTTGACGCCATTATTGCCAGCAGTTTTGCGGATATTTTTAAGAATAATGCCCTGAAAAATGGCTTGCTTCCTATTACGTTGCCTGAAGAAATTGTGAAAGAGCTGCGGGAAACCGTGGAAGACAACCCCAAATTAACCGTTGAAGTGGATGTTGAGGCTCAAGCTATTCGCATTGCTGGGATGGGGACGTTTGACTTTGAGCTGAACCCCTTTTGGAAGGCTTGTTTAATTAATGGGCTAGACCAAGTGGGTTATACCTTACGCTTTGATGAGCAGATTAAAGCTTTTGAAGCTTCGCATCCGCTTTACAGTGTTAAAAATTAACACCCCACCCATTGCCCGTGCTTATACTGCATTGCCGCTTCACGGGTTAAATACGCATGGGCATAATCAGAGGTTTCTTGAAAATACACACTACGGTACATTTTAACTGCTTGAGAATTATCCGTATCCACCGTGGCATGCACGTTCAACATGGGTAGTTCTCCGTTCAAAATACCATCTACCACGCTAAATACCGCGTGCTGTAACAACCCTTTACCCAACCCCTTATTACGATAAGCATCATCCTTCTTCAAGCCAATTAACGGAATATTGCCCGTCAACAAATCCGCTTGAACTAAAAACGAAAAACCTACAAAGTCTTCTTGTTGGGTGGGGG
>JAPLIO010000234.1:10170-16768 GCA_026389055.1 Candidatus Melainabacteria bacterium
GGGGGGGGGGGTAGTGGCTAAAATCCACGTTTGCTGGGGGTAAAAATCGCCAATGCGTCCGCTCGTAATTAAATCAATCACCGTTACAGCCCCTTCAGCAGACCGAAACCGTGGGTCCCAACAGGCATCGCTTTTGGTGTGAAAGGCTTCATAAATTAACTGAGCTATAGGTGCCACAAAGGAGGGTTGCCATGGCACAAAATGCAATCCTTCAGGCAACACAAACAAGCGTTCTTGTTTTTGCTTAACTAATAACGTCATAATTAACGGGTCTGTTAAATCTAGGTTCATTACACACTGCCCAACAGGCTTAAAACCGTACCATGTTAGGGTTTTAATAAGCATTGTTTGCTTGCCCAACATGGCGTAAGAAATAACCTCCCAATCAGGCACTGTTTGCCAATAAGTAATGGCATAGCCAAACAGTTTATCCACTGCGGTTTTTTGAGCAATACCTTCTTCCAAATAAACCAAGTTAATTTCAATGGCATTATGCGGTTCAATACGATAAAGCATAAACCCAACAACGCTAAGACCTGCATCGGTTTGTGAGGTATCTTCCAAGGCAATGGCGTGTAAATTGCCTGAAGCCAACACCTCTACCAGCAGTTCAAAGGGAATCGCCCCTTCACTCCAGCCATAGTCTTCTTTGGCTTCTAGCAAAAACTGATGATAAAGCCGTTCCAACGAAGAAACCGTTAGCGGGGAAATTGGCGTTGCAACTAATGCCATCTAGGAAAAAGCACCCTTCTAAACCCTAAAATAAAGACTACTTTTATTCTAAACGGAAGAAGACACTTTGGGCAAATAATGGGTGAAATAAACCCCTATCTTCTGTAGAAATTGGCTTGCGATTGTTTGATAGCCTTAAATGCTTAGTAACAATAAAATAATGCGGAACGGTTTATAGCGTTGGACTAGGGCTTCATGGGGGGTGGTATTTGTTGATTGCCCTGCAATCACTCTGCTTCTAGCAGCCCCCCCAAACCCCCGCAAAATTAAGGGGGCTCCACGCCCCCTTAATAAACCCCTCTCAAGGGTTGATTGGTTGCTTTCCACGTTGAAAACAGGCTTGAGCGGAAGCTAGAGGCTCCCTAATTGCTCTGCTTCGCTACGCTCGCACCAGCCTGTCTTCAACTGCCTATGATTTGAAGCTAGCAATATCAGCTTAAACTGAACAATAATGCGTGTTCCGCGGTTTTGTTAGAAAGCGTATAAATCTAACCCAACGTAAATTGATGTGGTAATAATTCGCCCATGGTGAAGGTTTTCACCGTATTGGGTTCGGTTGGGTGTGCCACATAAATGGGCGAATCTGGCTTTAAAAATTCCGCCAACGCCTGCCTGCAACTACCGCAAGGGGTAATGTAATGGTTGGGTGTTTTTTCCGCCCAAACAGCTACAGCCACTATCTGTACAGGGTATTTTCCACTGCCCACATAAGCGGAAAGCATCGCATTTTCCGCACAAACCGAAATGGGCGTACTGGCATATTGAACATTCGTGCCACAAACCACAGAACCATCTGCCAGTTGGCAAGCAGCCCCAACAGGGAATGGTAAATACGGAACGTAGGCGTAAGTAGCCACTTTTTTCGCTTCGTTCAATAAACTTTCAGGCGATAAAAACATGATAGTCATCTGTGGTTAAACCCCGTGCGTTTCTTGGATGGTTTTCAGTAGCCCTTTGCTGGCACTTAAAACCAATTGGTAAACGTGTTCAAAGCCTTCATCTCCGCCCGTATAGGGGTCTGGAATTTCGGTTTCAGTCCAAGCTTCTTGGCTGTAATTCATGAATAGCGTTAGTTTTTGGGCTAATTCTGGCGTAGGGGCAAGGCTGGTGGCGTCTCTCAAATTACGATTATCCATCACGCAAAGGTAGTCAAACTCATGAAAATCTTGCGGGCAAAGTTGTCTCGCTCTCTGGGTGGAAATATCTAAGCCATGGGTTTTTGCCACGGCGATGGAGCGAACATCTGGCGAACAACCGCTATGGTAGAAGTGCGTCCCTGCTGAATCTACGGTGATTTTATCGGTTAAATTGGCTTGGTTGATGAGATGCTCAAAAACCCCGTGTGCCAAGGGGGAACGGCAAATGTTACCCATGCAAATCATCAATACGGTAATGGATTTTGGGGAAACAGTGGGCATCATTGTTTTTCCTGCTATTGGGTGGGCAACTTTTTGTTTATAATAGAACAAATGCCCCGCCAATTCAATCTTTTAGGAGATTTTGCAATGACCACAACACCTGAAAATGCCTGTAATATCAGCCATTTAACCCCTGAACAACACCGTGTAACGCAATGTTCGGGGACTGAGCCGCCGTTTCAAAATGCGTTTTGGAACAACAACCGAACAGGCGTATACCATTGTGTTTGCTGCGATACAGCCCTTTTTTCATCTGCACACAAGTTTGATTCTGGGACGGGGTGGCCGAGCTTTTTTGAGGTGCTAAACCCTGATGCAGTGGGCAATAGAACCGATATTTCCCATGGGATGCAACGGGTAGAATCAGTGTGTGGGGCTTGTGGTGCCCATTTAGGGCATTTATTTAACGATGGACCACCGCCTACAGGCTTACGATATTGCATTAATTCCGCTTCGCTTTCGTTTAAACCAGCGTAAAATTGACCGTTTTTTTCGCTCAAACTTGATTGTTAGCCCGAAATTCAAACCTATGCAGAATAAAAGGCTAGAAATCAAAGGGGTGTAATTTTTGGATGGGGTTAAACTGCCGTAGCCCTTTTGTTCAAGAGGGTTTACGGGGTTTTTATGGTGGTTTTTTGACCCCCTAAATTTGATTATTGGGCTCATATTCATGTTTATTTGAAGCCCGCCTTTTATTCTGCATCAGCATGAATTGCGGGACAACAATCAATTTTTTAAGCGATTTTTGAATTTTGGGCATTTTATCAAGACTGTTTGAATTTTGGGCAGGAAATCAAGTTGTGGGGAAGCCTCTCCACAAAGCGTTACAACGGGTTGTGGAAAATTCAGTCATTTTATTACCTAATTCGTTCACCAAAAATAATGCAAGCTGAAGAAAAAACTCGTTGCCCCTCCTCCTCCCGAATACCATTTTCAAATGGGAATAGCGTTAGATGGATACTAGGCACTGGCAAGTAAAAAACCGCAGGCGTACACGGTAGTACGTTGAGGATTTTTTACTTGATGGTAACAACGTAGACGCTGACGATAGTTCTATTTGAAATTGGTATCAAAGCCCAAAGGAGCCTTAAAAACCATGCCCATAAACAACGACACTGGCTATTTTAAATCAGGTATTACTGTCAATGGCAGAGAAGAAGCCTACAATCTAAACGAAGATGATGATGACCAAGAAGACTTAGACAACACCCCAGAAGAAGAGACTGACCCCCTAAAAAACATCGCTACCCTGCTAAATAAAGCACTTAAACGCCTACCCGCCTACGAACCCATGATGCAATCTGCCCAAGCAGCACCGCAAGAAGTAGACGCTAGCCCCAAACGATTCCAAGACTATCTGCAGGAATTTTTAGTAACCGATAGCACATGGAAAGCCCCCAAACGTGAAAAAGTAGACATGGCAATGAAAGTAGTAAAACAAGCCCTGCCCGAAGCCCTAATTGCTGATACCACTAACCAGCACGTTTCGCCCTTTGTGCGGGAATTTATGCTAAAAGACCACACCAGTTTGGCTGCCTTGCAAACGCCAGACCCCCAAACCCCCGCCATTCATAACCCCAGCACCCAAGGGGTTGCTACGCCGTTGGAACGACAAGGGCAACAGTGGTTTGACCCCCAAGCCATGCAAGCCCAAGTACCACAAGCAGTAGAGCCATTCAGAAACCCACCCCACCACAGACAAATTGCCAGTGCAGAAACGATAGCCCAAGCCTTCGATGTTAATCCGCAATACACCGTAGCCTATAATACACCCATACCACCCCCATGGAAAGCCACCAACCCAACCAAAGCCTATAAAGCCAGCATTTCCGTAACCGAAGTGATAAAAGCAACAGGGCTAGGGAACTATCCCGCCGTGTTGAATGGGGTATTTGGGTACAGAGGTAATGTGCTAACATCGCAACAATTAGCCGAAAGAATACAAAAAGCTACTTATGAAGAGAAACGAACCCTGCAAATAGCACGAGAATTAAACGACATACTTGTTGCGAACCAAAACAAAGGAGCGTACCGAGATGACGCTTGGGCTACTGCCCAAGGCATTCAATGCATCGCCACCTACAATACTTATAATGGGAAGCTGAATTTGGATAATTTCCGTAGAGACTTAGCTAAGTTTTTTATTGATCAAAAAGATGATTTTTTACTAGGCGTACTTTCTCAGCATTATTTAGGTTCTGCTGAAAGCCCTCTAGCCGAGAGTTTGATGGGAAGAACACGGTTATTAGGATATGGTTGGAAGCAAGAATTACAAGAAAAAAATAGTCCGAACTACAACCAAGCTCACCATCTAGCAGCCTATCTAGGGTTGGCAACCAGATGGGACTGGGATCCAGGAGAGGGAGCAGCAATCCTAGCGGGTCAGTTACAAGACATTGGGCATCCTTATGATGTCAAATTATCTCGGATAGGGGTAGAAATAGGCACACAACTTAAAAAAGAGCAGATTAAACCTTCACAATTAGGTTCGGTTATTTATGAGAGAATTAGGGATTCTTCACATGGGAAATAATGAGTCTCATCCCCACACAATAAAAAGGTAACAACATGAAGCTAACCAATAACCATGTGAAGTGTTTTTGGGTAGCATGGTCTTTAGCAAAATAAAATCCGAGTCCATAAATTACCCATTCCATCCACAATAGGATATTACAAGGGGTTTGCCAATAAAGGGTATTCGGAAATATAGTGAAAATTCCAGTCTCGTCTAACGTAATAAGGTAGATCTTAAGAATGACCATAATCCATAATAATTGAATCAGTTGTTTCATCTATACAGTCTCTTCTTTAATCAGAACTTGGAGGGAATAACATAAAATCTGTGATAGAAATACTACTAATAGCGTTTGACAATAGTAATAAGAACACCCACTTTTTTAGAAGATCATTTGGGTTTTTATAGATGATATAAAGACTCAGGATTAAATTAAGAACAAATGTAATAATAAATAGAATGAAAGATAACTGTGGGTAAACTAAACATGAAAGCCATTTGATTAACTCCAAAAAAGTTAAGCCTAGTAGTATTTTCTGCATAGTAAAAAAACCTTATTTAATTAAATAGATTTATATTAGCTATAACCTACCGATTAATCAACTTAAATCAAAACAAAGGAGATTACAGAGATGACGCTTGGGCTACTGCCCAAGGCATTCAATGCATCGCCAGCTACAATACCTATAATGGGAAGCTGAATCTGGAGGGATTTAAAAACCATCTAGCACTTTTATTCGTCGATCAAAAATACTTTCCCACGCTCCAAGGTTTAATAACAAGTGCTTCTTATTTTGCTTTAACAGGAAAAGGTGAAAGCCCACTAGCAAGAACCTTATTTGGCGGAGAAAGAATTAGTGCCTACGGTTATGCTAAAAGCATTCAAGAAACAGGACAACCTGCTACAAATCAAGCACACCATCTAGCTGCCTACATACTTGCAGGAGCCAGTTATTACCCTGTTGAATTTGCAAAAGAAGCTGGAAGGGTTTCAGACAGAAAAAATCCGCCCGATTTGCAATTAGCTAAAATAGGGGCAAAACTAGGAGAACAAATGAAAAGAGAACAAATTCAACCTCGCAAAATAGGAGAAAATATTTACTATCATTTAAAGACAGGAGAATAAGTAAGAATTAGATAACCCTACCTCTAATCAACAAAAAAGATATAAAATAAAGCTGACAATATTGAAAATAAGGATGAGAAGCAATAGTTTTTCAATCCGTCTATTTTTTGTTTTACAAAAAACCAAAGGTATTATTGCTGTTTCAACCAAACTAATCCAGCCAATACCATCGTAGAACAAAGCCCATTTTGAACCCTGTAATGGTATTTCTGTAAACACGCCCAACAGAAAGCGAATAACATAAAAGAAGACATAAAAGCCGAAAAAATATTTTTGGGTTAATTTTAGCTGATTAAATACTGTTAGCATTTTGATATCCTCATTTGAACACACTCCACCAGTCTATGAATCCAACGCTCTCGAACCAAAATGACCAGCTCCTAAAAACAAAAAAGGCAAGACCGTAAAAAACAATAATAGAAAAGCCAGTATTCTTAAACGCTTAGATTCATTTGTTAAGACTACATAAACAGAAAATAAAGGATTGAAAAAAAGTACGACCATCAATAATAAATTAAATATATGCTGAAGCACCATCCTGAAATCAGCCAACCAACTACAACTAGTCAATACCGGAAAAAGACAAAATAAAATCAATAGAAAATAAAGTAGGATTAAAATAGTTTTAGTCCACTTTTTAACAATCATCATCTATATATCCCTATTGTGAATGGTAGGTTAAACTGACTAACACAGTTGATTCTACCAATAACTAAATCTTTAAGCAAACCACAACAACCCCAGCACCCAAGGGATTGCTACGCCGTTGGAGCGACAAGGGCAACAGTGGTTTGACCCCCAAGCCAT
>JAPLIO010000162.1 GCA_026389055.1 Candidatus Melainabacteria bacterium
ACCAGTAGGAACGACCATCGCATTTGCTCTGCAGCTGCCGATGCGTTCCGTCCACCGAAGGGGCAAAAAGAACATCCCCTCGTCCATGCCCTTGTGGCATAGAGGGGTGGCGTTTAGGGCGGTCTTTCCGTAGGGGCTTGCCCCTGAATTCGTGGGGGATTGTTAAGGGGGGTCTGCTAGAAGCAGAGTGATTGCAGGGCAATCAACGAACAAGAACCCCCTTAACGCCAACCAGCTAAAGACTGAAACAACAATCGATGAGAGAACACGCTATACCCTGTGTTCACAACCCTGCTGGGCGTAGGGGCAGCGGATACAAGGCGGATTACTAACTTGGGGCGATGGGGCTTGCCCTGTTTGATTGCTGTGGGCTTGCACCGAAACCACCTGCTGTAACTGGGTCTTCAACCAAGGGGAAGCGGTTTCAGCGGTTAAACTAGTTGAAAAATCTGCCAGTGTATGCGTTTCCATCGCCTGCAATTGGGACGATAAATGCACCAACGCCACTTGGCTAGCAGGCAACTGTAGGGCGGGGTTATTTAACCGCAATCCCCACGCATACAACGCCAATTGCTCAAAATACACCGCTTTTTTCTCAGGTTTCAACACCGCATTGGTTTTAAAATCCACCAACCGATACAGATTCGTCTCTGGTTGATAAAACAACGCATCTACCTGCCCCGCAACGTGAAAACGGTTGTTACCACTGGTTTCAGCGTCTTCAGGCAGTAGAAATTGCAAGCGTTGTTCGGGTGCCATTACCTGCCAACCTTCCGCTTTTAACGCCTGCCAACCATAAGCGGAATGGTCAAACTGTCGCAATAACCCCAAAGCGGTTTGCTTCATGGTTTCAGCTTGTTGGGCTTCAATGCCCACCAAAACCTGATGAACAACTGTTTCATAAGCAGCGAAAGTTGCCTCCGAAATACCCCCTAATCGGTAGTAAGTTTCAATCAACCGATGCACCAAACTGCCCTGCCTACCAGCCAAGGCAACGGCATCTAACACCGTATTTTCAGCGGTAATCGGTGCCGATTTTTTATCCCAAATGGGTTGTTTGATGACGGCACTTCGCCAATACCAAGTGGCACACTGGCTTAGTTTTTCTAACGCAGAAAAATTCACCCGAAGCGTTTCCACTAAGGCTTTTTCACCGATTGGTGCCTGTTGGCTAGAAATTGCCAGCGGTTTGACAGGCTGTTGTTCTATCGTTGAGGAATTGACTGGCGAAGCCAAGGCATCTAGGTATTGTGCCAATTGCTGTTGCCATTTCGCTTTATTTTCTTGCGGATTACAATAATTTTCCAGCCAAAGCTTATCCACGTCATCGGCTTCATCCAGCACCCGATAGGCTTCGTTTTGCGTAGACAAGGGAAAGCTCGTCCATGCTGGCGAAGACCCGTGCCGAAATACCCACAATTGTTCTTTTGCCCTTGTTAAGGCAACGTAAAATAGGCGTTGTTCTTCAAAACTTTCCCTGTGCCTGTGCCAAATGGCCCGATAAAAATCAGGCTTTACCACGGGGTGTTTGGTAAAATCTTTCAGCATGAGCCCGAATCCGTTTAAGCCTGCAAATTGGGGGTCAAACAGTAGGCGTTCGCTATCCATTTTCCCTCTACTGCCCCGCACCCAATACACAAACACGAGGGGAAATTCCAACCCTTTGGCACTGTGAATGGTCATAATTCGCACGGCTTGTAGCCCTTCCAAGCCTTGGGGCAGGGTGGGCAACTTAAATTGCGGATTTTCTTGGGCTTTTTGCACTTGCTTCCACAAAATAGTTAATTGCTTCGATTTTGCAGGCAAGGGTTGCCAAAGAGTTTCCAGCCAATAAAAGCACTGCTTAAGCACGATGGCTCCTTGCCGTTTTTGGGTGCTAGATTGTTGCTTATTGAAGGCATCTAATAGGGTTTGAGTAGTGTTTATTACCACCGTCAGGGCTTCTTGCTGATGCACCGCCGAAGTAGCATTTAACAATACCCCAGCCAATTGCTTCACACAATCCGCTTCGGCTTGAGACACTTCGGTTAGCGGAATCGTTGCCATCACGATTAAGGCTCTTACCGTAGTGGGTTCAATAGCAAGGGCTTCTTGAAGCGAAGGGGGGAACTGCTTGGCGGTGGCTTCACTGGGTTTGCTGGCAATTCGCACCAATTTTAACAGTTGAGCCAACCCCTTGGCGGATAAAACCCCTTGCAGTAATTGCGTCCAAGCCAACACATCGGTAGCGTTGTGCAGTAGCCTTAAAACCGCTAGTGTAAACTGCACTTCGGGCTGACTGAAAAACAATGAATCCGCCCCCAGCAGATAGGGAATGCCTAACAATTGCAATGCCGTAGCCACCCGTTTACCTTCCAATTTGGAGCGAACCAACACGCAACAATCTGCCAATTTTCTGCCTTGTTCGGTTACTTGCCGAAGCACTTCAAGGGCAATGGCATCTTCCGCCCTGTTTTGGCATACCCCAAGCGATTCTAAAATCGGGTTGCCATTTTTGAACTGCCCCAACACCTGCCCCAGCGTTACCCAATAAATGGCAGCCTCTTCTTCGGTAGATTTCGCCTTTTGTACCGCAACCAAAGGCACTTCTGCTTGACGTTCCTGTTCCGTTTCTGCCAAGTTTTTCGCTACTTGATTAGAACAGGCTATCACTTCAGGCACAGAGCGATAATTATTAACCAACGTCAACCGCAGTAGCTGGTTTTCAGGAATCCCCTCAAAAATCAGATTTAAGTTTTCTTTTTGAGCAAACCGAAACCCGTAAATCGATTGCTTCGGGTCGCCAACCACCATGAGGTTAGGGAACTCATACTCAGGATTTTTCCGCATTAACAGACGTAACAGGGCTAGCTGACTGCCGTTGGTATCTTGAAATTCATCCACTAAAATAGCTTCAAACCACTGCTGATACCTTGTTCTTAATGGCTCATTTTCCCGCAACAGCACGATGCTTTCATTGATAAGGTCATCAAAATCTAGCCATCCTTTTCTCCGTAACGCTTGCTGATACAAGGCATAAAACGCCGAAAGTTGGTCAATAACCTGTAGTTCCAACTGGCAAATCTCGTCTAAAAAAGCAGAATCAAACGGTGCCACGGTTTTAAGTTTATCGCCGCTGGTACCGCCTTTTCCGCCAACGTAGTATAGATCTTTTAGGTTTTTCCATAGCGAATCCCCGAAAAGCTCTCGGGTTTTCGCCCATCCTTGCTCGTAGCCTTGCAATTGCTGAAACCAAAAAGCACTGGCGTGGGGCTTTAAGTGTCTTGCCCACTGGCTTAGCAACCCTTCTACCGATTCTATCGGTTGCCCGCCTTGGGTAAGCGGAAGCGTTTTGAGGGTTTCGGTGAAGCGAATGGTTTGTTCTCTTGCCATTGCCCGAAATTCATCGGGTTGCAGACCGTAGGCTTTAATGCGTTGAACTAGGGCGGGGAAGCTTTCCAAATAGGCTTTGAGGTTGCTAATGGGCAGGGCTTCTAGGCTTTGCAGGCTTAGGCAGTTGGGTGAAATGGTCGTAGCGGTAGTGCTTTCCGATTCTTTTTCGAGTGTGGGGTGAAGGCTGTAAGCTTCTAGGGTGGAGCGGATGTTTTGGGTTAGCCCTTGTTGAATGCGTTGGATGAGTTTGTCAAATTCGGCTTGTTGTTGGGGGGTATCTGCTAGGGTGATGGCGGTGGGTAGGTGGGGTAGATAGGTGCTGTGGCGTTGTAGTAGGGTGTTACAGAAGCTGTGGAAGGTGGTGATGGCGGTTTCGGGCAGGGTGCCACGGTAGCCTGCTTGGGCAAGGTGGGTTTGTATGCGGTGTTTCATTTCGCCAGCAGCTTTTTCGGTGAAGGTTAGCACCAGTAGTCGGTTTTCGGGGGCGGGAATGCCTGCTTTAAGTAGGTCATCTAATAATTTGAGGGTTCGGGCGGTGATGAGCATGGTTTTGCCCGTGCCAGCCCCTGCTAGCACTTGGATAGCTTGGGTTTGGGGTGCCATGCAGGCTATTGTTTGTTGGTTGTTGAGGGTTAGTTTTTCTTGGATGTAGGCTAATAGTTCGCCGTTGTACTGTTGCGTTACGGCGAGTAGGTTAGGTATGGCGTTGAAGGTGGCGGTTGGGCTTGGCATGGGGTAGTCTCAAATAAAGCGAATTTTAGCAGATTATTACTTTATTATAAAGCAAATAGGGTTATTTTTTCGGTGTGGATGAGGGGCGTTAGAAAACGGAACAACAATAAGGATTTCACGTTATTCTCAAAAAAAAGACTTGGTACTTTGGCTTGTTCAGCTTACAATGAAGGGTGTTGTATTCTTCTCAAAATCCTTAGGTTTCAGTCAAACAATGTTCAAATTTTTCAACTGGTTCGCCCCAAAACCCACGCAAGACCTTGGTATTGACCTTGGCACCGCAAACACCCTAATCTGCACGCCAAGCAAAGGCATCGTACTGCGGGAACCTTCCGTGGTAGCGATAGATTACAGTAAAAACCCGCACGAAGTACTAGCCGTTGGCATTGAAGCTCGTGAAATGATGGGTCGTACACCCGCTAATATCAAGGCGGTACGCCCTTTGCGTGAAGGCGTTATTGCAGATTTTGAATGGGCAGAAGAAATGCTTCGGGCATTTATTCAAAAAGTGCAAGGCAAACCCGGTATGTTTCAAGGCAATTTAGGACGGGTTGTTGTGTGCGTACCCAGTGGTGTAACCGAGGTAGAACGCCGTGCCGTGGGCGATGCCACCTATAATGCAGGTGCCAGATTTGTGAACATTATTGATGAACCGATGGCTGCCGCAATCGGGGCGGGCATGCCTGTTGATAAGCCAACGGGTTCTATGATTGTGGATATTGGTGGTGGAACCACTGAAATAGCCGTAGTTAGCTTAAACGGTATTGTTGTTAGCGATAGCCTTCGGGTTGCAGGCGATGAAATGAGCGATTCCATTCAACGCCACTTGCGGGAAACCCACAATTTAGCCATTGGTGAACGCACCGCTGAACAGATAAAAATCCAGCTGGGTTCTGCGTTTAAAACCCTTGACGAAGAAGAGATGGATGTGCGTGGCATTAGCCTAGAAAACGGGCTACCCTTCACCGTGAAAGTAACCTCTTCTGAAATTCGCGATTGCATGATGCCTACCGTCATTGAAATTGTGCAAGCAATTAAAAATACGCTAAGCATTACGCCACCTGAAATGGCTGCCGATATTATGGATAGAGGCATTTGGCTAGCGGGTGGCGGTGCCTTACTTTCAGGGTTAGATGATTACCTATTTAAAGAAGTGGAAGTGCCCATTCATATTGCCCCAGACCCCCTTTCCTGCGTGGTGGTGGGTACAGAAAAAGTGCTGACAAACCCTGCTTATCGCAAAATTTTAGAATCTACTGAATATGATGGTAGACTCTAACAATAAACCTGCTTTCAGCCCGCCGAATATTGTCATTGCGTTGGTTGAACCGCAAATTCCCAGTAATACGGGCAATATTACTAGGCTTTGTGCCTGTACGGGAACACCGTTATACTTGATTGGGCAATTGGGCTTTCGGTTGGATGATAAATTTTTAGATCGTGCCGCAATGGATTACAAAGAAATGGTGGAACCCATCCATTTGTGGAGTTTTCAGGAACTGTTGGATAAATACCCTAACCATACGCCGTTTTTCCTTTCCTCTAAAGCTCAGCAAAGTCATTTTGAGGTGCCTTATCCTGAAAAAACGATTTTGGTGTTTGGTAGCGAAACCAAAGGCTTGCCAGAATCGTTTGTTCAAAACAATTTGCAACAAGCGGTTAGAATTCCGATGGTAGCAGGCACCAGAAGTTTAAACTTATCTAACGCCGTTTCCATCGTGCTTTACGAGGCAATCCGCCAACATCAACTAGCAGATTGGTGTTAAAAGCCTAGCATATTATTCATTTTTCAAGCTTTTATGCTAAAGATGAAAACCTTCTAACTTTTAAAAAAGGCTTTAACCAAATGACGAGTCCTATTTCAACAGGTGTAACACCAAATAACTACTACTCCTCACGACGGGGGGGG
>JAPLIO010000130.1 GCA_026389055.1 Candidatus Melainabacteria bacterium
CCCCACAACCCCCAAACGGATGCGATAAATCGCACCCCTACAGAAAAAATGCAAATAAAACAATTCAAAATACTATACCCTTTCAAAGAGTGAATGACGTATTGAAGTTTACATCATGGGCGGGACACCACGGGGGGTGTCCCCTACGGTGGTATAGTATTTTGAATAATTACCCGACCCTTATTTTGTAGGGGTGCGATTTATCGCATCCGTTTGGGGGTTGTGGGGCGGACGTGATAAATCACGCCCCTACATTTAATACGCTATTTAATCTGTGAATTGGTATAAGACAAACACAGGAGATGTTTCGCATTCGCTCAACATGACAATTTTTAATTTTTAAAACCGCTCCACTCCCCCAAAAAGAGGGTTTTTTATACTGCTTTGTAATGAAATGTAACAAAACAGTCAGTAATTATCAATTTACAGACGAAACTATTTTTATATATACTGTACCTATTTTTCATTGATGATATGCGACCTGACCATTCATCCATTAACCTCAGCATCCAGAATGAAATAACCTGTTAATTTTTTTCATTTTTATAACCACAGACCCGACCACTCACCTCTTTATAAAGGAATCCTATTACTATGGGACTCGCCGCAAGTCAAGCCAGACTGCTAATGATTCAAGCCCGCAAAAACGATATTGAATTCCAAACGCAGGTTATTAACCAAGCGAGGATGCAATTAGCCAATACCGTTGGGATGTTGTTTAACTTAACCGCTGATTTAAGCCCAGAATCGCCCACGTCTCAAGCCCTTCAAGCCAGAGTAGCCGCTATTCAACAAATTGATAAAGCCTTAGAATTGCAATCGACTCGTTTAACGACGCAATACAAGGCAATTGAAGCAGAATACGAGAGTTTGAAGAAAATTATCGAAAAAAACATTTCGGCTACGTTTAAATTATTAACCTAATTCTATCGATTTTTTGATAACAACCCCAGCTAAACCCTGTTGTTTCATTGCGTCTATCGTTAGCCACGTTAAGTCTATCCCACCTGAAGTAGCCCCTAAAACGCTTTGGCATAACGCCGTTAAAGAAGCCTTAGTTAAGCACCCCGTGCTATTAAACGAGGTTGCCAGCAAGTGTAAATCTGCTACGGTTGAAGCTAATGGCACCGTGGTTGACTTTGCATCGGTTAAGGTTTCTACAATAACTAAAACGCCTGCTTCCGTTAATTGATGCCACGCCTTTTTTAGCAGATTGACTCTGCCTTCATGGCTTAGTTCCCGTAGCACGTTGCCCATTATAACAACCGTCGCATCCGCGATTGTTTCAGGTTGCCATTCTACGCTGGTGCTTTCAAAATCACAAGCAATCAGCCGCATTCTATTTTTGAATGGGGCTAACGCCGTTGAAGCTTCGGCTTGGGCTAAAATGGAAGGATAATCTAAAAAGGTAACGGTGCCTTGCGGAAATGCCTTTAAGAAGGGTATGCTCCAAACGCCTGAACCTGCCCCTACATCTAACCAATGGCAGGTGGGGTTGGTTTCATGGCTTGGTAAATAGGGTAGAAGGGCTGTAAATAAAGCGTCTGCCAGTGGAGCGTGTAGTTGTAATAGCCCTTCGTTTAGGTTTGAAAACCGTGCTTCCGCTTCGTTTAAACTAAAGGCAGAGCCTGTCGGTGTACCCTGTTGAATGGTGGAAGGTAGCCCGCCCCAAGCCGCTTGCACTTGCCGAATATAAGTAGCATAAGCATGCCAACTGGCTTGCTTTTCGGGCGAAGAAAATAAATGTGTGGTTTGTTGAGTGGCTGAGACTGTTTGATTGGCTTGTAAGGTTACATAGCCCCAAGTTTGCAGTAAATTCAATAAGCGAGTTAACGCCACAGGTTCAATTTGTACTTGGTTGGCTAAGCCTTCAATGGGTAACGGTGTGGCGATGAGTGCTTTAAACAACCCCAATTCAAAGGCAACCAAAACGGTTTCTGTTTTGGTAAATGCCCAAAGGTCTTCTAATAACGGGGTATTAGCGGATGCGGGGGGGGCTATCATATCAACAACATTAAATTCCTTGTTGTGAAAGTTGATCAAGCTTAGAGCGTTGGTCGGCAATCAGTAACGATTCAAACATCACCGCTAAATCTCCTCCCATAATGGGGGTTAGCGGAAAGTTTTGCCCAATGCGGTGGTCGGTTAGCCTATCTTGGGGGAAGTTGTAGGTTCTAATCCGCTCAGAGCGGTCGCCTGTGCCTACTTGAGACCGTCGTAAATCCATCATTTCTTTGTCTTGTTTTTGTTGCTCAATATCGTGCAGTTTTACAATTAGCAACTTCATGGCTTGTTCACGGTTTTGGTGTTGGCTTCGTTGGGCGGTACAATGAATTTGAATACCTGAAGGTTTGTGGAATAAGCGAACCGCCGTTTCCACCTTGTTCACGTTTTGCCCACCAGCACCCCCTGCTCTAGCAGTGATAATTTCAATATCAGCGGGGTTGATGACCACTTCAACATCTTCTACTTCAGGCATAACGGCAACCGTAGCCGTTGAAGTGTGTACCCTGCCTTGAGATTCTGTGGCAGGCACCCGTTGAACCCGATGCACGCCTGATTCGTACTTCAACATGCCGTAAACGTTGTCGCCCGTCATGTTGATAACCACTTCGGAAACGCCACCCAGTTCAGATTCGTTAATGCTCATAATTTCAGATTTCCAGCCCAATCGGTCTGCAAACCGAAGGTACATCCGCATTAAATCGCCCGCAAACAGGTTGGCTTCATCGCCCCCAGCGGAACCCCGAATTTCCAACATAATATCTTTGGTATCGTTCGGGTCTTTCGGTAGTAGTAAAATTTCTAATTTCGCTTCAAGGTCTACCAATTTGGCTTTATATTGGTCTAATTCTTCTTGAAGAAAGCGCTTCATTTCAGCATCTTTTTCTTGAGAAACTAATTCTTTAGAATCTGTCGCCCCTTCGCTGGCTTCTTTCCACAAGGCAAACGTATCAACGGTTTCTTGCAACGAAGCCCTCTTTTTCGAGATGTCTTTCATTTTTGAAGGCGATGCTAGCACTTCAGACGTCATCAGCTCTTGCTCTAATGCTGAAAACGTTTGTTCAATAGCTTCTAATTGAACGATAAACTTTTTATCCACGGAACGGGTTTTCCTTAAATCCTAGGGTTTATAAAAAACCAACAGGGTATTCAGAAAATACCCTGTTAGCAAAGTTAAATTCAAAAATTAATTGGTGGTTGTAGTGGAAGTTAAACCAAAACGACGGTTGAACTTTTCTACACGACCTTCAGTATCAATTAAGCGGTTGCCGCCTTCTAAACGGTAAGCGGGGTGGCAAGCGGAACAAATTTCAACGCTGGTTAGCGTGGCTTTGGTGGTGCCAATATAGAATTTGTTGCCACAGGAAATACAATTAACCAATACTTGTTGGTAAGAAGCGGGGTGAATGCCTTGTTTCACGGTGAATGACCTTTTCTGTTCAGGTTGGTGTTTGACGAGGTTGCGTGACTGTATCCACACAACAGTAACTAATTTACCTGAAACACAAAAAAAATGCAAAGCCCTTGTTTTTAGCTTACCACCTGACAAAAAAAATATACTTCTAATTTGCTAGATTTTATTGGAAATTCCAGCTTCAAACCATATCCAGTTGGGAACAGGCTGGTGCGAGCGTAGCGAAGCAGGGCAATTAGGGAGCCTCTAGCTTCCGCCCAAGCCTGTTTTCAACGTGC
>JAPLIO010000144.1 GCA_026389055.1 Candidatus Melainabacteria bacterium
ATCGCACCCCTACAAAAAAATGCAACTAAAATAATTCAAAATACTATAGTCTTTAGCTGGTTGGTTTGTCGGGGGGTGCCCAAACAGGCACCTCCTGACAAAAGCCCTAGTCCGAAGCAGTCAATCCTTACGCTTTAGGCAAGTGTGCCATCATACTTTTAACCGAAGGGTTCCCCCGTTCAAACCACGTTACTTTCCCCGTGGCATCTAAAATCACCACGGTACGGTCATTGGCACCAAACAGTTCACCAATGCCCAAGGCTTTACCCAGCTGACGGTTCTCATCCACCAAAATAGGGAATGGGTAGTGATGTTGCTCTGCAAACTTCTTATGGGAATTTAACCCCGCAGGGTTAACGCCCAACACCGCCGTACCTGAAGCTAAAACCGCCTGATAATTATCGCGTAACGCACAAAGTTGAATGGTGCAAAGCGGGGTGTTATCCATCGGGTAAAAAACCAGTATCGCCGATTGTTTCCCCGCTAACGCTTGTTGTAACGCAAGGCTGGTGTGTTCCCCCGTAGCTTGAAATACTGTGGCTAATGGGGCTTGATTCCCAATGGCTAGCGTTATTTTAGGGGTGGCTTGTGCGTTGGATTTGCCTAAGTTCAGCTTGCTTTTAAAGTCATCAAACACAGGGGTGAAGAAAAACAGAGCGATAATAGCCACATCTAGGGCTATCATGGCGAAAATTAATAATCGAATTTGTTGAATGGTCATGGGGGTAAACTCCTATTATTCTAGCTTATTTAACTCTAAAATCTACCGTATGAATGTAAGCCGACCCCCATTAGGTTAATACCAAAATAGGTTATCAGCAAGATGGCTAGCCCTAAAATAACCACCCATTGCAACCCCTCTTTTGACCCTTTTTCATGCAACCGAAGATGCCAATAGCCACCAAAAATCAGTAACGTTGCTAATGCCATCGCCTCTTTCGGATCCCAATTCCAGTAGGTACCCCACGCTTCATTCGCCCATACCGCCCCTAAGGCAATGCCAATGGTTAGCAGTGGAAACGCCCACTGCACGCAGGAAAACGTCCAATCATCGTAAACGGCTAACGCCGTTTGGGAGGCTTCCGAAAGCGTGCCTTCTTCGGTTTTCGGAGCGGTTTTTAGCTGCCACAAATAAAGCCCAGCCCCAATAGCAGCAAGAAATAACAAACTATAGGAAAGCATGATAATCGGCACATGAATGGCTCGCCAATAGGAAACTAACGAAGGCTGGAGGGGTTCCAAGCTGGAGTTGAGCTGCATAGCTCCGTAAATGTAAGCCAGTGCTAAGGTTTGGGCTATCACCAATAAAATAGGGTGTTGCCAATAGCGTTTTTGCACGGTGAAGAAAAACACGGTTACAAACTGCATGCCCAACGCCACGGCTAGTAACGATTCATACATATTGGTTAACGCAAAAAAGCCTGCCATGTTGGAACGAATAATGTAAACCATCAGCAATTGCCCAGCGGAAACCGCCATTAACGCTACGGGTTGCTTTCCCCATACCATAGGGGTGCCTTCCCCATGCCGAGGGTATTTTTTTAAGCATTGAAGAACGCCTAATAATAAGGAAATGCCTGTAAAAATGAACGCCGTCCAAACGCCAAATTCATAGGATGGTAAGGTGGTTATCACGATGGTTACTCCTGTTCTTCTGTTGTTTCAGAAATGGCTTGGGTAAGCTTGGCTTCTAAGACGGGCAATTGTTTTTTCGCTCGCCATGCAAGGGAAAGCTGTAATGCCCCTTGGTTATTACGCTCTAACACGCCCCACACCTGCCAATGCGGTATTTGACTAAGCAAAAACCCGAAGGCTAACACGATAAACGAAAAATAGAGCGTAGCAACTTCAGTTGCCCCTTTAAATTGAACGCCCGTAGCAATTTCTGGTTTTATATACTGTAAAGAAACCCCTTTGAATACTGTGGGGGCATCGCCTTCAATCAGCGTGGCACTTTCTTTTTGGGCGATAGAGACTTTCTTCCCAAAGCCCTGTAACACGCCATTGACTTGAGCAAAAACTTGGAGCTGATTGCGTTGAACGCCATCGGTCAGCCTGCTAAGCGGAAAAAACCAAAGCGTTACTTGCGGAGAAATGACTTTCTTCACATACGGACGACCTACTAAGGTTTCCGTTGCCATCAATTTTTCGGTGGCAGCAGTGCCAATTTTTACGAAATGCCCTGCCGTCTGCTGATAACTGGCTTGATAAAACGAAACGCCGTCATACTGAAACGGATGATTAACCGATAACGCTCCACTGGCAAGCGTGCGATGGGTATAAGGGTCTAAAATGGAAAGCTTAGTTTCGTACTGTGCCACTTTGGCGGGGGCTTGCGGGTAGAACCTCATGGTAAAGTCATCAATACGCACTTGCCAAGCAGGCACCGTACCCAACCACCATGGGCGAGGGGTGGACGTATTCAACACGGCTGCTTCGCTGAGGAAGAATTTTTCAGTGGGGGCTGCTACCTGTTGCCCCAGAAAATCCGTAAAAGCCCCTACTAAACAAGCTGAAAGTAGGATGACAATCCCAGCGTGAACAACCATCGGGCCGACCCGACCCAACCAGCCTTTTTGCCCTGAAATCAACCAAAGGCTAGGCGAAATTGCTCGGATAGCAAACCGAAATTTGAGCCGATTTTCTAGCCAAGCAACGGCTTCAGGCAACGAAGAAACCAACGGTAGCGGGATGTTTAGTTTTCTGCGAGTAAAGGCTTCAATATTGGGTTTTGATAGAAAGACGGTTTGGGAAATTTGTTTGTAAGCAGGTTTTAGCCAATGAAAACTACCCAATGAAACAGAGAGGAAAAACAAGCCTTCTAAGGCTAAAAACCAAGGGCTTGAAAAGAGCGTGAACCAGCCCATGGCTTTGGCGTAGGGGTAAAAATCGGCAAATTGAAACTGAATTCTATCAGTCGCTACCACGTTTTCTTGGGGTAGTAGGCTACCCATTACGCACGCCAACCCTAGCACAATAAGCAACACAATGGCTAGTTCCATTGAACAAAGCTGCCGATAAATTGCCTGCCAAAGCCGAAACCATGGGGCAAAGTAGAGCGAAGAAGTCTGTTTTTTTCTATTGGAAGCAGGCATGGTGAAAAACGAGGTTCTTTATTTGAGGTTGTGGTAGAAGGTTTATATATCCCTTATAGTATCGCAAAAGCTGGCGTTGTTTACCACTGCGGTAACGCAAAGAAGACGGAGGGTAGTAATATAGTGTTTTAAATCATTTATTTTGTAGGGGCGTAATTTATTACGTCCGCCCCACAACCCCCAAACGGATGCGATAAATCGCACCCCTACAGAAAAAATGCAAATAAAACAATTCAAAATACTATA
>JAPLIO010000202.1 GCA_026389055.1 Candidatus Melainabacteria bacterium
TCCGTTCCTCGTGCCTCATTATCCCATCCCACTGAAACTTTTTCGGTAGCTTCATCTGCCCTTTTAAAAAAGACCTCTACCGTGGCTTGGTGCTTGGTTCTGCTATTGATGGCAGGCACGTTTGTGCTGCCAACGGCTCAAGCGGTTACGCAACTAAATGGCTTTAATTTAGAAGATGACGAACAAGGCGTCGTAAGAATTCGGTTGAATGCGGAACACCCCGTGCAAGTGGAAGAACAACGCCAGCAAGGTGTTTATAAGCTGATTCTAAAAAACACCACCATTTCTAATAAAATGAAACAAGAAGGCTTACCTGTTGTAATGGATGCCCAAGGCAAATACATTGCCAGAGCCACCCAATTAAGCAATAACCAAGTCAGCATTACCATCCCTAATGGCGTAGAACTTCACCATCAAGTGCAAGTGGTGGGTGGGGCTGCCAATATTACAGCACCCGCTGAAGTGGTAGACCCTGCTTTATTACCTGCTGAAGGGGCTGATTCGCCTTATTTTTCGCAACCCATTCGGGTTAAGAAAACGGTGTACCATGGTGGTTTCAAAAAATGGAAACAGGCATCGCATCATCAGTCTGCTTCTGCTAGAACCGTTCATCATAAGCTGATGCCTCAAGGCGTGGCAACAGGTTATCATCATCATACCCTTGTGGCTCATCCCCCCACTAAGTTGTTACCAGAAGCACCGCCTGAAACACAGACGCTTTCGTCTGTTTCAGAACCAATCGCAGTAGAAAAGCCTGCCGTAATGGAACCCGTTGCTGAAAATACAACGTTGCTGGCTACGGCTACTTCAGCAGAGCAACCCCCTTTATTTGCAGAACAACAACCTGAAATTGCCTTTCCAAGCATTTTAAAAGAATCGCAAACACCCCCCAAAGAAGCAGTATTGCCTACGCAGTTTTTGTTTGATGGGCAGTGGTTAAATAATCGGTTTTTACCTGAAAATACGCCTGCTTTCCCTGATGAATCTGAACCGTTTCCGTTATTGCCTTTAGCTAGTGTAGCTGTTAGTTCTGCTTTGGCGGTTGGTTTAGGTCTTTGGGCTAAACAACGGGGTTTAATGGGTAAGTTTTCGCACTGGTTAAAGTTTTCTCAAAAGGAAACGCCGTTGGGGGTTTCTTTTGAACGGGCTAATATGGCTCAGCCTGTGGCGGTTTCAACCGCTTCAGATAAAGTGGTACACGCTTTATTTACAACTTCTTTGAAGCAGCAATTGGCTTCGGTGCCTTCTGCTACGTTGCCCCCTAGCCCGTCGGTTATTAACGCCATTTCTGAAGCCGAGGTTGCTTCCCAGTTTGAGCGTTCTTTACCAAAAGGTGTGATTGCTATGCCGTTGGTGGCTAGTAACCCGCCTCCTGCTAATAAGGTAGTTACTACTATACAACCTGTGGTTAAACCGCAAGCTTTACCTAAGCCAACAACACCGTTTGGTTGGCAAAATGGGCAGGTGGCTTCTCAACAGGTTTTGGGTTCGGCTTTGCAGGCTACGTTGGTTCAGGCTATTAAGCAAAGTGAAGTTTCGCCGATTCAGGTTCAACGTCCTGCTCCTGCCTTGCTTTCGGCTCCTTCTACTAAGGCAGATTTTAAAACGGTTACGCAACGCTTTAGTAATAAGAAATTCCAAGGCGTTTACTAGGTATCCCTATCCTCTTACGTTTTTGATGAATTCGAAAGATTATCGCTTCGGTCTGGGGCTTTTGTCAGGGGGACTGCTGTTTGGCAGCCCCCCCCGACACCCCCCCCACAAACTAACCCGACACTCCTACGCCCTCCTAAAAGAATCCCCTCTCAAGGGTCGACTTGTTTACACGCACGTTGAAAACAGGCTTGGGCGGAAGCTAGAGGCTCCCTAATTGCCCTGCTTCGCTACGCTCGCACCAGCCTGTTCCCAACTGTGTATGATTTGAAACTAAAAATTCTTATAAAGACTGGGAATGATTAGGGGGGTTGGCTTTTTTAACACTTGGTAAGCTGGGTATCCTCCAACTAGCGTAGGCGGAGTGGTTTATCAAAAATACTACTTGCCTTTTAAAAAGCTTTTTCTTATACTAAAGTTTACAAACCTAGTAGTTGGGATTTTTCCCTCGTTTTATCGTGATTTTTCTAATAACTAATACGAGCGTTTAACTACTGGTGGATAAATTTTCACTTTTTTACACTGTTTCAAATAAACCAATGTGCTGATTCTTTTAGGAGAAACTTTTTATGGCGATGCGTTCAATGGATTTAAAACAAGGCGATTTAGAAAACCTTATTTTAAACGCCTTATGGGATTTAGAACAAGAAGGCAATACGAGAGTATTTGTTAGCGATGTTCAAGACCGGATTAAAACCGAAAAACGGATGTGGGCTTACACCACCGTTAAAACGGTGATGGATAGATTGGTAGATAAAACCTTGGCGTCTCGGTCTAAAGAAGGAAAGAAGTATTTTTATGCTTCGTTAACTTCTAGAGATAACGCTAGCTACACCGCCTTGAAAAAACTGGTGCAACAGTACTTTAAAGGTGATTTAGACGAGCTTACTATGGCGACTGCTAAATTACGCAAAGAAGGCTTTGGTATGAAGCAAGCTAGCGTTGCTAGCCGTGAGCAATTGGAGCGGGTGTTTCAATCGCCTGCTGTTGAAGCTGCAA
>JAPLIO010000071.1 GCA_026389055.1 Candidatus Melainabacteria bacterium
CACCAGCGGTGTTTAAAAAATTGTTGATCATTAAAATTTTCATGGAAAGGGGTTAGTTCTAATTGTGTAAAGAGCGGAAAAAGGGAAGTAAGCTTAAAGAGGGTATTTATTCAGAATAAAAAACCAAACGCTAGCGCTAGTAAAAAAATTACTAGAACTAGCGTCTAACTAAGTCTCATCTAAAAACAACAACGAGTTATTTTAGATGAGAAATTATTGCTTAAACAAGCGTAAGGTTAGCTTGAATAATAGCAGTGTATGTTGCGTTAGCAGATACTTCAGCTAAGGTATCAAAGCTTGTACCTGTTGCATCAGTAGCAGTAAATGCATCAAAGATGTTGTTAATTTGAGCTTCGCTTAAGGTGTACGCAGGGGTGCCAAACGTACCAGGTGTAAAGCGAACAAATTCAACCACATCAGCATTGATCAATTGGTTTGTAAGGACAGCAGTATCGCCCAAGTTGGATGTTTTAAACAGAACAGAATCAGCCTCTGTTCCACCGGGAACATAGTTAACAAACGCTAACGAGAAATCTGTATAAGCAGCAGCTTTCGTTACTTGCACAACATCATTACCGCTAATATCAAGCACAACATCTTGGCCAGCAACATAGTTAGCAAAATTGTTGCTATTTAAACCAAAAATGTAGGTATCGTTACCGGAGCCACCAAATAAGAGATCATTACCAAAACCGCCATCTAAAATATCATCGCCAGCACCTGAACGAATAATATCGTCGCCGTTTAAGCCTAAGGTTAAATCATCCGTATTACCAGCACCCAACAAAGACTTTAAGGTATTTGCAGGAGGATTAGAATCAGTAACCTGTTGGTTTTGGCTCAAGTTACTGAAAGTCGTTCTTGCATTAGCCTGAGGCTCAGCAACTGAAGCAATTGCAGAATACCAAACAGCTTTATTTGCACTGGCTTCAATGAAATTGATGCTTTTACCAAAGAAACCAAGGGTGATTGATTGCTGGTACAAGCTAAATAAATCGGCTGAAGATAAGGTATAGTTTTCAGCGCCAGACAAAGGCACGAACACAAAAGAATCAACAGCGTTAGATAAAACACCATCAGCTGGGTTTTGTGCACCTGTTACAAATTTAGCAATTTAAACAGTATCACCTTTATCGTTAGTACGAATGTCTAGTGTAACATCACCAGGCCCACTACCACCCTTTGTGAAAGAAAAACGCAAATTAGCCGCATCTCTTGCATCTGTTACAATAACGGTATCAAACCCTTCGCCTGCTTTTTCAAAAATAAAATCTACTTTGGGGGCTTGACCAATATTACTTGAGCCTAAAACATAAGTATCATCACCAATGCCACCGTACAACCAGTTGGAACCAGAACCACCAACAATCACATCATTACCAGCGTAAGTGTAAATGGTGCTGTTACCATCGTTTGCATAAACGATATCATCCGTTACGGTACCTCTAATAAGCTGACGAGGACCAACCGTATTATTATTACCAGAAATAAGAGCCATGATTTTATCCTTATCTGCCTATACCTATAAAGGCAAGGCTTTTTGCTATAGCTAAGACGAGTTAGCTGCCCTACTTTTAACGAGTATCGCCGAGTAAACCAAACAAAGGAAGCATACAAACTCCCTTGTTGTTATAATACAGGTAAAACAGAACAAGTCAACCTCGTTTTTAAAATTACTATCCTCAAATTATGTTTTTTTAGGAGATTGTTTCCGTTGGCAATAACCCCTATCCAAAAAAAGGCAGCAAACCAATCCGCTTGGGTTACGGGGTGTTCTACTTTCGTGGGGCTACTGCTGTTAAGCTTGCTTTTTCACGGTATGCCCGCCCCAGATTATTTAATTTATTTAATGATTGGAAGTTTATTGATGGGGGTTTTGGGCTACTATATGGGTATCGTTGTATCTAGCCCTATTGTTGTAAAGGGAACGGGGAAACGCAAACGGTCTAAAGCAAACCCTTCATTGCGAAATGAAACAATAGAAGCCGATGAGACATTAGAGGATGATAGCTTCGGTGATGATGAAGAGGAGATACAGGAATCAGAGGGACTTCCGCCACACTATGAACAAATGCAAGATTCTATTCCTGCAAATAACGAAGCTACATCGGCACATGAATGGGTAGATACGGCTAGAACGCCAGAAAACACACAAGGCGAAAATAAAACAAAAGCCTTTGAAGCCTAGTTTTTTTTAAAATTGAGCAAACGCTTTGTTGATGAGTCTGCTTGGTTTAGAATATTAATAATCTATAGTCTATCAATTAAAAAGAATCTGCCATTAAACTATGAATACCCTTTGCTTTGACACGTTGGACAGCCTGATTACTGAAGGCTTAGCCATTACAAAAACAAAAAAACGACCAACCTCTCGGATTATTGCGGATTGGCAAAGCACTGAAACCCTCTATTCTGTCGTGGACGCAGAGCCGTTTCATCAATGGCGAGCGAGCGTTTTATCGTTTTTGAAAGCTACTTTCGGCGAAGATTCTGACCCCTACTGGACGTTCCAAGATGAATGTCGGTTTCCGCAATTTATGGAATTGTTGGAAGGCATCAAAGTATTGAAGTTCATCAAACAACAAGAGCTTGCTTGAAATTAAACGATTAGATAACGTGTTTTGTCATTCCGAGCGTAGCCGAGGAATCTCCTTACCGTCTAGGGGGACCTCGACAAGCTCGAAATGACCACATTTCTATTTGAAACTGGTCTTATTGAACGGATATTAATGCGTTAGGTTCAGATGCTTGGTTTCTTTTGCCCAAATCATCGCAAGGCTTCCTACCAAATAGGAAAAACCAAACGCAAAAGCCGCATTGCCATAGCCACCCAACCCTAGAACCACAACGCCCATAAACAAAACCGCAATAGCCGTTACCAGCCGACCCAAATTGAGGCAAGTGCCTGTTGCCGTAGCTCGAATTTTTGTTTCAAATAGTTCGGGTAGGTAAATATATAAGCTAGATTGTAACAGCCCAATAAAAAAGCCTAATACCCCACTGCCCCAATAAACGGAAGGCGAAAACGCACCAGAATGACCCAAAAACAGCCAAGCCGAAGCCCCAAAACACCCGATACCCCCTAAAGCAATTGCCCATCGACGCCCTAGCCAATCACACAGAGGGCCTCCCATTAAACAACCTAAAATGGCAACAGACCCTTGTACCATGGTAGCCAAGCTTTTGGCATTGGCTGGCACGTTTTCCAAAGAATGAATCCACATAGGAATCCACGCTAAGCTTGCCCAGTAACCCACCAATAAACCCGTAAAGGCTAAAGAACCAACCACAATAGAACGCATTTGCCCTTTTTCCTGCAACGTTTGCCACAAGGTAGGCGGGGCGATAGGGTCGCCAGACTCATCAACCAATAATTCGGTATGAGCATGGGCTTCCTGCGTAGCCACCCAAAGCGGACTTTCCTTTAAGAAAAGTCGTAAAAATAGCACCAACAACGCTGGCAAAGCACCGACAAAAAACACTTGTCGCCAATCATGCAACAAGAAGTTCAAACCACCCGCCAAGAAAACCCCCACTTGGTAAGAAGTTAGCAAGCACCCAATCGCAATTGCTTTGGTTTTCTTGGGCCATACTTCGCTAAGAAACGTCGCAATGCTGACTAATTCTCCGCCGATACCGACACCCGTTAAAAACCGATAAGCCGCTAATTCCTGCCAGCTATGGGCAAAGCCACAAAGCCCCGTGAAAAGCGAATAAAGCAGAATGCTGAAAACCATCGCTTTCACACGCCCTAGTGTATCGCCCAACCGACCAAAAATAATCCCGCCCAACATCCACCCTAGCAAAAACAGCGTAGAAACCCAACTGGCAACTTGGCTAGTAACCGCCGTCCCAACAGATTTTCCTACCAATTCACCTACGGCATCTGGCAGTACAATATGCATCAGGCTGGAATCCATACCATCAAAAATACCACCTAACCAACACCCTAAAAACACCCAAAACAGGTACCATTTGGTTTGTCCACCCGAAGTGGCTATAGGCTGAACGTTAGGTTCTGTAACAGAAAAAGTAGTGGATGATGACACAATTAGGTGTTCCAGTCTATCTGAAATTATTAAACTGTAGGGGTACTTCCCACTTGGCGGCACATTGGCGTAAGTGTGCCATAACGGCTTGTAAATCGTCTCTACTTTTGCCTGAAACCCGAACTTGTTCCCCTTGAATGGCTGATTGCACTTTGAGTTTTAAACTTTTAATTTCAGAAACCACTTTTCTAGCTAAATCAGAATCAATGCCTGAATTAAGCGGAAATTCCTGACGAATTCTGGCACCCAAAGCAGGTTCTGGGCTGGTGGATTGCGTATCCAATAAAAAGGGTGAAAGCCCTCGCTTAGAAAGGCGTTCTTCAATAATTAGCAACACGTTTTTCAGTTTTGTATCATCCGCCGTGGTAATGGTTAGGGTATCTTTGCCTAAGTCCATTTCCGTGTTGGCATCTTTTAAATCAAACCGAGTGCCAATTTCTCGTTTAACTTGGTCTAAGGCATTGGTTAATTCTTGAGCGTCAAATTCTGAAACTACATCAAAACTGGCTTCTCCGCTGGCCATCATCATAAAAAGTATCTCTCCTATCAAATCTAACGGTTAAAAACAGATGAAGCCACGGAAAAAGCTCCATTGAGCGTGCTAATTTCGTTACTGCGGTACTCATTTCGGTTATTTACTAGGTGTAAACGCCCTAATTCCGTTCCTCCTGCCTCATTATCCCATCCCACTGAAACTTTTTCCGTGGCTTCACATGGCGGCATCGCCACCCGAAAAAGGGGAAACCCAATGGCAGTGGCGTTGCACTTCAGCGGGTGCATCCGCAGGGCAAACCGCCAAGCCCACCCGTTTTAGAACAGGTAAATCAGGCAAATCATCGCCCATATAAGCCACTTGGGCTAGTGTTAAACCCGTTTTCGCCAAAAGCTCATCTAACACGATTGATTTATCTGGCACGGCTTGATAAATAAAATCAAAATCCAGCTCTGCCCCTCTTAAATCAACAATATCGCTTTGCCTGCCTGTAATAATAGCCGTTTGCACGCCAACCTTGCGAATTCTTCGAAGCCCCAAGCCATCCTTTACGTTAAAAACCTTTTGTTCG
>JAPLIO010000019.1 GCA_026389055.1 Candidatus Melainabacteria bacterium
CTTCTGGGTTTTGATTAACACGAGAAAATAGTTCGGAAGCAGAGGGGGCTTCATCGGATTCAAAAATTTTAGCATCTTCCCCTAAGGTATTATGAATTAAGAACATTTTCTGCCCTGCAATTTGCCTACTTTTTACAATATCTGCACCCTGTAACGTAGGGAAAAAATTGTAAATATACAACGCTTCAAACATCTTTTTCCCGATTCGGTTAATCCTTCCCACCCGTTGAATCACTCTCGTAGGATTCCACGGAATATCATAATTGACAATTAACCCCGCACGGTTTAAATTGAACCCTTCTGCTAACGTATCACTGGTAAGGATAATATCGTATTGGTTTTTTTGCTCATTGAGGGGACGGCTGGCATCAAAATTAGCTAAAATTTCTTGATCTAATTTTTTCGTGATGTTCCCTTCAACCGTTAATACCCTTTGTGGGAAAGCCTCTTCCAACAGTGGTTTTAAATAGCGAACTGTGTCCACATATTCTGAAAAAATAATGACTTTGCGTCGAGGCTCTTCCTGCTGAGGGAGTGCTTGAATAGTTGAAATAAGTTTTTGGGCTTTCGGGTCTTGTTGGATTAACCCTAATTGTGCCATTTCCTGTTGAATGCTTTGCATTAAGGTTAAATCAGATTGGATATGATCCAAAAACAAGCTGGATTGAACAAATGTTTCTACTTGGTACACTTTTTCATTTTTAGGACGCTTCGTTTCTTCTGAACTACTAGCCATATTTTCTAACGCTTGTAAAATTTCTTCTTCAGCAGCATTATAGATTTTTTCAATCAGTTTTCTATCTAAAATATAACGTCCGCCTGAAGTTTGAATAAAGGTCTGTACCCGTTCATAAACCCGAATAAAATTAGCAATACTTTTTTCAAACGCCCCAAACGAACTTTCAAACCGCTTGACCAATAACCGACGCATGAAGCCGAATAAGTTCCGTTGTTGTAAAACAGCTCTGTTCCCCTCTTTGTCAAGTTCGGGTTCTTCAACATCCGTTTGAAGCTGGGGTTCTATTACCAAGCCCTGTTCATACATATAAGGCTGATAAATTGCCCCTGTAAACCGCCCGTATTCCCCAAAATAATCGTTGACTACCGTATCATAAAACGCCGATTGTTCTGGGCGAAGCTCGAAGAATTGTTCCTCAGGGTCTCGCACCTCGGAAAGTTCGGTTACTTCGGTTGAATAAACAGGATCATTCTTTAAATCAATTCTATTACGACGAATAAGTACTGGTTCTATGATGTGTCGAATTTCTGTGGCTAATTTTTTAGATTCTTCGTTTACCCTAGCAGGATTCACAGGCAACTGGTTAAACAGTTCATTGTAATACCGTTCTGCTTGGTCTCGTTTTTTAGGCTGGGTAGATTGATAATTTTTCAAAATAAACGATAATTTACGAAACATGGTCTGATAATGGCTAAATTGAGCCTCTAAATTTTCATCCAAGGTAATGGCAGATTTTTTCGGCACAATAAATAATTTGAGCAACGCAAAAATATCCGCAGGGGAATTATTAAATGGCGTAGCCGTTAGCAATACCACTTGCCTGTTTTTGCAAATAACGCTTAGACGTTCATAGTTTTCCGTATCTTCATTACGGAAACGGTGGGCTTCATCCACCACGATGACTTCAATAGATTGCCCCTGATTCTGCACATACGCTACGGTTTTTTCTAAATCGCCCGAAGAACGAACCTTCCAATCATGCAATTCAAAATCATTAATGTACTTTTGCCAGCCCGAACCGCCGTTTTTATCGCCTATCAAACCAGGAGGGGCGATAATTAGCCCCCGCTTACCAAGGCTTTTAGCAATCATACCCGCAATAACAGATTTCCCCAAACCGACCACATCCGCAATAATAACGCCGTTGTAATTGGCTAAAACGGTGAGGGCTTGCGTAACCGCATCTTGTTGATACGCATAATTTTTATAGCCTTTTTTCTCCAGTAACGTTTCAATATGGGCAGGTAAGGATTGTTGAGGTAACAAGTCTAAATACAATTTCAGCACCAACACATACGCTTCAAACGGGGTTACTTCCGCCGCTTGAGATTCTTCCTTCATAAAGTGGAGCAACCGCTTTTTTAGATCCGGTTCTTCCGTAATGGGAACGGCGGTTTCCCACAGGGCATCAAAATAGGCTTCGGCTTCTTGGGTGCCGTAGTCGCCAATTTCCACGTTAAATTCGTGTTGCCCTTCCAAGCCAGATTGCGTTAAATTACTGCTACCTGTAATAAACTTGCTTTGCACAATACCCTGTAAGGCGTGTTTAATGTTAAAAATATACAGTTTGGCGTGGTTGGGTTCAAGGGTTTTACGAATATGCAGACGGTTTTGTTCTAGTAGCTCAACAAAAAACGAAACTTGGGTATAAAACGTTTCCGTATCCGCTAGTTGGGTGTTGATGGCTTTAGGCAGTGAGGCAAAAAAGGCTTCCGCAATTTCTGCGTTGGAATCTTCACTGCTGGTGGTGGCTACTTCTAACGGTTTGCCTAGCCATTGTTCCACTTCTAGCCCTACTAGTAGCTTTAATTCTGCTTCTGGGTTGGCTTGCAGGGCTTCTACCAAGGGTTGCCAGCCTGAAAAATAAAAGTAGCCTACTAAAAATTTGAGTTCCTTACTGTGGGCAATAAGGTCTATCAGCCGTTTTTGCAGGCTGGTATGTTGTTTGTTATTGGTAATAAACGCAGACATTTTAACGTGTTACGCCCCCTTGTTTTTGGCTTTGTTGGTGCGTTCCCACACCAGTTGGCAGACGGCACGGTAAACTTCATCCCGTTCAAGTTGGGATAGCCCAAGGGCGTTAAAAATAACATCATCCACCGCTTTACGGGCGGGGGTTGGGTTAGGGCTTTGTTGGGCAAAGGGTAAATCTTTATCTAAACCGTACTCTTCAAAAATAGACCCTTTTTGCAAGGCTTGCAATAACGGTTTGTACCCATCAAACGGTACGTTAGGCAATTCCATTTGCTTTAATTCGTAGGCTTTAATTTCCAATAAGCCCCCACCAAAGTTTGACCGCCCATAAACGTTTTGAATTAAATGGAAGATAGAGGAATTGAGGGATAGCCCATAACTTTCTTCAATATCTAAATCATAGAAATTGGTACTGCTTAACCACTTCCCAATAAAACACTTCCCTATCTGATCAATTTTAAAATTAAAATGCAAAGGATATTCGTTGGAGATACCTAGATTATACCAATACTTCCTATTTGATGTTGTAGATAAAGATTGATAGCCTTTGACAAGAGTGCCTTTATTGACTCCCTGTTTAATATTAATTTCAACAGATTCACCCCATTCAATATATTCTAATGCTTTAGTCCCTTTTAATTCAGATTTAGACTTAGTACAAACAAACAAGCATTGTAATATATCTTCAGGAGGCAAGAAAAAATTTGTACATTCTCTAGTATTACGGATAGCTGGCTTTAGAAATGCTGTTTCAATTTCTCCTTCCCATCCGCTGGCATTAGACACCTTTGTAGTAAGATCTTTTCCAATAGGAGCCAAAGGTTTTAAAAAGAAAAATTCATCAGCTCCTGTCATACATCCTCGTTTTATATGATTCGCTAATGTGCCTATTTTAGTAAAATGTTGTCCGTACTTTTCCATCAACGTAAAATAAATATCTGGCGACCTTAAAAACACGCCTCCCCACTTTAAGCCCACATAGGCGTGGGTTTCCGCATCTGTGCCTTCTGTTTTTAGGCTAGCGTGGGTTTTGGCGGTTAGCCTGTAAGCCTCGGTTTTTGTGCGGTCGGTGGCTTGGGCTATGGCTAGTAGGTTTTCTGTAATAATGCTGGTTTCAAACGGTTGTTTAAAGGCTACAAACTTGGTGGTTTGCTGGGCTAAAGCAGTCGCTTTTTTAGGGGGTACAGGGCTACCTATCAAGCTAATAATGGTGTTTACATCCGCATTAGCAAAGCTCCGTTTGGCGTGGTTGTCTACAATCCATTCTACAGGGGTGGTGGCTAGTAAAAATTCTTGCAACCACACGCCATACCCAACATCTAACCATGAATTACTACAAATAAACGCCTGAAACCCATTGGGGTTCAGCAAATTAAGCGTATGCACATAAAAATAGCAGTATAAATCTGACCTGCCATTGACTGTTTTATCCTTAATCGCCTCAGGGAAATCTTGCTGTAGCACCAGTTTTAGTTGTTCTTTGTAGGCGGTGGGGGTTAGCTTACCGTGGGGGTCTTGAATTTCTTCGTTGCGTACATAAGGGGGGTTGCCAATAATAATATCAAACCCGCCTTTGTCTAAAAACACTTCGGCAAATTCAACGCTCCATAAAAAGGGTAGGTTGCCTTTTTGCAGGGTGGTTTTTTGTTCCTGTAGCGTGGCTATTTGGGCTTCAATAGCGGCTTTTTCTTTAGGGGTTATTGTTTGAATAGGTTGTACTATAAATAATTGTTCGCTAGTAAAATCTTTAAAATGATTCTGAAGGCGGTCAATTTCTTCTTGCAACAACAAGTCAAACAGTTTCACTTCTTCGTTTTTAATTTTATCTGCTTTATGTTCCGCTTGGTTAAAGAAAAAGCTAGCCTTAGCTTCTTTTAACGCCTTAATGCGTTGTTTTATTTCAGGGGAAAGTTCCGATTGTAGCCCTCGCACAGGGAATAATTTTTCGCCCACTCGTTGCACCAGAGAATCGCCCTCACACACTTTAAACTGTAGGTTGGGCAACAACGGCGTTAGCGATTCTTTTTCCTCATCGGGCATTTCAATAAACAGGCTAAGCCATAGGCGTAAGTGGTTAATCCACACGGCGGAAGGTTGCACTTCCACCCCATACAGTGAACGCCCAATAATTTGCCGTTTCATTTCATAGGTGGTCGGTTTATTGGTTTTGCGTGCAGAGGGGGTGTTGTGTCGGGCATACAGGTTTTGCAACAATTCTTCTAGCACTTGTAGCATACCCACTTCAAACGCCCCAGACCCTGCGGCGGGGTCGCACACGGTAACGCTTTCCAGTTGGGTTATGAGCGTTTCAATTTCCGCTGTGGAAAAATCGCCTTCTTTTTGCACGGCGTCAAACGCTTCCCCTTTTCCGCCTTCCCGAAAGAAAAAGTGGTATAAATCATGCTGGCTACAGGGTGTTGTTTTTTCAAGCCATTTTAGCAATGCCATACGGCACATAAAATCTACTTCAGGGCGGGGGGTGTACACGGCTCCGAATTTTTTGTTGACTAAGCGTTCAAAAATAATGCCCAAAAATTCGGGGTTTAATTCTAGTTCTTCATCGTACAGGGTGTTTTCTTCAATGGTAAAATTATATGTAAATAGAAACTCAAAAAACGCCGAAATCTGCTCATCGGGGAAGGTTAAGCCCAGCGTATCTACGCCTTGTTTCGGTTTAAATAATTGCCCATTCAAGTAGGGGGCGTGTTGTAAAATCACTTCCGTTTCAGGTAGAAAATCGTTTTGCTGATACGCCACTTTTCGCCCAAAAGGGGTGTTAAGAGCCTCAAAAAAGAGGGGTTTTAACCAGTGGCTGTAAAACTTGTTTTGCCCCTTAAAACGGCTGGTATATTCTTTTAGGAAATCTGCTAAAAATTGAGGTTTTTCGCCCAGCCAACCTTTTTTCTGCACAAAGCCAACAAACAAAATACGGATGATGAAAATGATCGTAAACTGTTCTTTTTCTGAATCATCAGTCGCATCTCCAATAATCGCATTTTTTAGGGCGTTAAATTGCGGTTCAAAGGCTTTATAGAAGTCATCAGATACTTTTTCAATCGAAAAGGCTTTTAATAACCCATCTACGCTGGAAAATTTTGCGTCGTTGAGTTGTTGTTTAAAAGTTTTGTTGCTTTCCTGCGGTGAAACAAAAAACGAATACCGTTTAGGGGTGGTGTAATTGATTTTAGTGCCTGCATATTGTGCCACTACTAAGCTAAAACGGAAGCATCCATCGGCATCGTACACCACAAACAACCCAGCCCTAGGCTCTCCTTCTGATTGTCTCAGATGTTTTTTAGCGGTTTCATATTGGGCTTTGCGGTTGTATTTTTCATGCAATGGCTTGAGGGTTTTCAAGCTGTACACAACGATAGTTTCAATTTCACTGCAAGCAATTTCCCCCAGCAGGGTAATGTTTTCGTAGGTTTCCGCTTCTTGGGAGGTAAGATCTCTCTCTTCGGTTCTAGGTTTGAAGGTAGAGGCTCTGTTTCTTAGAAAAGTTTTTAGCGTTGCGTTGGAAAAATCTGTTATTAACGTATCGATAGCTTGCATAAAAATTCCTAATTATTTGAGGGTGTTTAATATACTTAGATTTAGTTTAACTGAAGTAAAGAAAACCGTCTATCAGCAAGCGTTGCGTCGTTAGGGCAAGCCTCCCGCTAGGGGGGTAGGGGAGGGCTATGATGAAAACTGAAGATCTACCTCTTGTCCCGATACTTCACCCTTTTAAGCAATGCGGAGCGACGGGGAAAAGAAGCGGTTTACCCTGTAAACAACCTGCCATGAAAAATGGGCGGTGTCGGTTGCATGGGGGAAAGTCGACAGGGGCGAAAACGCATCAAGGGAAGGCGGGGCAACGCTTGGGTAATTTTAAGCATGGGTGTTATAGTCACCCAAACAAAGGAAGAATGGCAACTGATAAAACAGTTGTGTCAAAATTCTAGGCATACCATAGAATCGTTTAAAGGGGGCGGGTAAAATCGCAACTTTCGCAGGTTTCGCAATCGCAACGGGGGCGTTTTAAAAAATTTAGTCTATGAAGGGTTGCTCAATAAAGCGGTATAAGTCGAATAGGCAAAAAAGCGTCCTCGTTGCTTACCGCTTACTTCTATCACAATACCCAACGCCTCCAATTTTTGAAACGCCTTAGTAACCGTCGGCTGGGATAATGCCAAGGCTTTTGACGCATACGGAATCGTCAACAAAGGCTTGAGTAACAGTAACTCATACAATTGCAAACTGGTTTGCGTTTTTCTTGATTGAGAGGCTAACAACTGCCTATCTTGTAAAATCAATGCGTTAATAGCTTGCGTGGTTTTTAGGGTAGATTGACACGTTTGCACCACCCCTTCTAAGAAAAATTCAAGCCATGCCTCCCAATTGCCCGAAAGTCTCACCTCATTCAATAGCCGATAATAATCCGCTTGGTTTCGTTTCAAATACAAGCTAATATACAAGATAGGCTCGGTTAAAACGTCTTTTTCAAGCAAGTAAAGGGTAATTAGTAACCGCCCTAATCGCCCGTTTCCATCTAAAAACGGGTGAATCGTCTCAAGCTGAACATGTAACAACGCTACTTTTATGAGGTGCGGGAGGTTACTATCTGTTTCGTGCATGAAGGATTCTAATGCCCCTAACCCCTCGGGTAACCACTCAGGCGGTGGCGGTACAAACATCGCATTGCTAGGACGGGTGCCACCAATCCAGTTTTGAGATTGTCTGAATTGCCCAGGCTGTTTGTTTCTTCCTCGGGTATTGGTTAGCAATACGGCGTGAACGTCTTTTAGTAACCGTAGTGAAAGCGGAAAATGGTCTTGCTTTAACCGATGAACCCCGTACTGTATAGCGGCAATGTAGGTTGAAACTTCTTCTACATCTTCTAACGGTACGCTAATGGCTTCATTCACTTCATGGAGCATTAAATCATGGTAGGAAGATTGTGTGCCTTCTATTTGAGAGGACAACAGGGCTTCTTGGCGGATGTAGTGATACAAAAACAAATTTACATTGGGTACTTGGCTGGTAATAGCATTTAGTTTCCCTAGCATCAGAGAAGCTTTTTCAATGAGTGCTTGCAAGGGTTGCAGATTAAGTTCAGGGGTGGGGGGTAAACAAGGGGGGATATAGGCTTTAACGGTTTCACCTGCGGTTACAGTGGTTGTTCTGTAAGTGCCTAGGCGGTTGGTTAATGGGTTACTATTTGTTTCAGGAGGCATGGCAATAAACCTTTAATAAGTGAACAACATTATTAAAGTTTAGCACATTTTTCTTTAATAACGAGATTGTCTTATTAAAGGTTGTTCAACAACATCTATCATTTTATGGCGGTTACAATTGCTTATATTCAAGACGGATACCTAAATTCACTAATACATGAAGCGTTTTATCTAATGGATACGTTACCTCTGTTGTATTAACTGTAGTAGTCGGGTTGCACGCTTGGTAATAACGGCTAAAATGTCATCAAAAACGCTAGAAGCGATGCCCTCCTTTTCGGCTAAACTCTTTTTTAGTACCAAGGCTTTTTGAGGCACCTGTTCAGCCAACACTAACAACTGTTTTTCTAAAGCACGTTGAGCGGTTTTGGTTTCTTCTACTAAGCTATGCCAATGCCACAGATACAATTTTTCGGGGTCGGCTTCTCCGCCTATTTTCATTGCCATATGCTTAGATAATGCAGGATCAATAACGGTACATAAAACGTCGTAAACAGGAGCTAGCCGAGGCTTTGTTTTATCGTATAACAACGAGAAATTTTTCCCGTGGGCATCACAATTACCAATTAAATAATTGAAAATAACCCGCTGTAATAATAGTAAGTTATCTTTGGCAGGTTGGAACGATACTTTATGTAATAACGCTTTACATTGCTGGTAAGTTACATCGTATTTCAGTGCTGGTACAATGCCCAATGCCTGACAAAAGTCTTCTTGATGTAAACGGTCAATAGTGCCATTTTTATTCAGAAGCCTATCGTACCGTTCTACTAAGTAGCAAGGGGTTTGGTCATCCACCCAATATAAAAAGGTATCAGGTGTTTCAAAACCAAGTGCTTTGGCTAGCCGCATACAAAAAAGCTCGTTATAACAACTTTGTGTCAACGGGTGGTTTTCTATCATTGGCTTTAAAATATGGGTGGTGGGAGCATTCCCATAAGAAAGATAAAGTTGATTTTCTTTATAAATGACTGCTAATTTACGTTGAGCCCCTGCCAAGGATAGACGGACACCATTTTCCCCTACTAACAAAGGGCGTTGTTCTAAACGCTTTAGTAAGTCTCCTACCTCTATTTGGGTTAGTAACTTATTTTCTGAAAAGGTTGGTGCTTCAACCGTTTGATTGGTGGGTAGAATGGTAATAGCTCCTGCACATTCACCCCCAACAGCATCCAACAGGGCAAAGGCATTATGATGGGATTTTCCTAAATACTTCGCCAACCCTTTTAGTAAAACGTCATCAGGCAATAAGCCTGAAAAGAAAGCCTTTACGGCTGTTCCTTCAAGCCGTTCTTTCTGTAATGGTAAAGAAATTGAAAGCGGTAAAGGCTTATTTTTAAGATACTCTGCATGATATTGGAAAGCCAAGTCGCCCCCTTGAAGTTGCAACAATAGACCCACTGGCTTGCCGTGAAAAAGAACACTTAATTGGTGTTCAATGGGTTTCAGTATTGTTTTACTTGGGTCAATACCAGAAGAGTTTTTCATTCGTCGTTATCGCCCTCGAAAAACTGTTCTTGAAGACCTTGGAACAAGTCGAAATCTGAATCAGTCGTATAAACGGTTAAACCGAGTGCTTGTAATACCGTTAATGTTTTACCAAGATGACAGGACTCTTTCCCGCCTTCAAGTTCTTGAATAAAGCGAACACCCACCCCACAACTTGCTGCCAATTGAGCCTGCGTGAGTTTTTGTTTTTTTCGGATAGTTTTAATGGTTTCGCCAATGCAAGAGGCAGTTTCAATCGTGTTAAACATTTTATCAACCCTTTCGGGAATATTTTATCATACATCATCCTGTTTTGGTATCAATAATCCCTTTCGGGAATATTACAGCATATTTTTAGCCTAAAATGGCTTTTTGTTACCGATCGGTAATTTTTAGGTGAAATCTCTGTGTAATTCCTGTGTAATTTTTCTGCAAAACCTAACAAATTAGCAGGAAAAATATCAACCTATTTCATTACTTACTTTGCCTCAAATCCAATAGAATCAAATACTTGTAAAACCTGTAGAATTGCGTCAAACTCGACTTTATAAACACTCACTCTAGTACCCTTGGGGGTATTTTTTGTTTTGTGCTTTTCTCCTTGTCATCATTGGGGTTTGGGTGTTTGGGTTAATCTCAAATTGATGCGTTTGTGTAACCTGTGTAATTGCCACAAGAGTTCATTTAAGATACAATAAGATAACGTTTCTTTAGATTCCTCTGAGGGGTACAATCTTATTATGTCCATTCCTTTTTCTTTAAGACCTAAACTTTTTGCTTTAATAACAGCGATAGAAAAGGATTGCAGGGATCTACTTCAGTCTTTTATTGAAATACAACAGTTTCCAGTAGACGTAAGGGAAAGAGCAGAGGAACGTTTAAGACAAGAAGATGTTACTTGCGAAATTTCTGCTTACTCATTATTACAACAAATCGAATTTACCGATATTGCAAAGCTTTTACATCAAATCAAAAAAAATGCACTTTTCGACCAAGAGCATAGAAATTGCCTTGAAGAAATAGCTAGCCATATTGAGGGTAAATTAAAAGACGTTAGAAACAGAGTCTGTCATACAAAGCCGTTACATTCCGAAGATTATCCATTAACAGAAAACTTCTGTGAAAATTTACTAGAATTCAAAAATATATTTGCATTTCCTTTTGTAAAAAAAGCTTTGTCGGGTGAGTATCAGCCAAATTACAACCCTACCAAACAAAAAGACCGTATTCTTCATAATCTACCGTTTGTAGATTATGAAGAAACAGGTTTTATAGGTAGAGAGACAGAGCTAGAGGATTTGAAGCGACGATTGTGCAAGAATTCTTCGGCTGTTATTTCAATTGTGGGGGAAGGGGGTATCGGTAAAACGGCATTTGCATTGAAATGCTTGTATACGATATTGGATGATGATGTAGCCGATTATGATTTTATCATTTGGAATACTTTTAAAACCGATAGATTAACGGTAAAAGGTGTAGAAAAAATTGCACATACTATGCAGTTTATCATTGATCCTATTTTTCTTGATGAACAGGATTATCCAAGTGATACCAGCATGGATAATATTTTAAGATTTATGGAACAGCACAAGGTCTTGCTCGTCTTGGATAATTTAGAGACCGTGTCTTATGAAGATGCCTTTTTAATGAAACTTGTTTCTGAAGTACCAAGGCAGTCTAAAATTTTAATTACAACTCGTATAAGATTACAATACAACGAAACACCTTTTCCTCTTAGTGAATTAGATAATAAAGCGAGCAGAACAATATTTAGAACCTACGCTAAATATCTAAAAATACCCAATTGCAAGCTGAACTTATCAGATGTTGAAATTGACAAGTGTTGTAATCAGCTATACAAAAACCCTCTTCTAATAAAATGGTATTTATTGAACATAAATAGTGGTGCAGATCCTATCAATTTAGCTGCTACCAGTAAACCCTTTGCAGAAGCAGTAGAATTTTGCTTTGGGAATGTTTTCTCAAAATTTAGTCTTTTGCAGAAAGAAATTAGTTACTCTTTGGCTATTCTGAATAAACCGTGTACATTATACGAAATTATTCATTATCTCAATACAGATTCTCAGAGTATCAACCAAGAATTCAATTCTCTAAGTGCCGCAGGCATTTTTATTATTGAACTTAATGATAATACAAGGACTTATCAATTAAGTGCTTTTGTTTTAGACTACATTTCCAAGCATGGAGATACTAGAGAAGTAAACAGAATATATCAACAAATCACTACTTCTCAAAAAGAATTAAGAGCTTTAAGGCAACAAGATTTAGTCCGTTCTAATACATATAAATATAAGATAGAGAGGGTTAACATCGGTAATACGGACGATATTAGCTTAATTGTCAGAAAGGAACTAATTCAGGCTTTTACTTTACTCACAGACGCTTCCCCCTTACAGGCGTTAAATAGAATTAATGAATTAGTACAGAAATACTCAGGGGTAGCGGAAGTCTATAGGATTTCAGGCTTTATTAAAGCAAAAAATAACGACATTTTCGGTGCGACTCAAGATTATCAGAGAGCTTTAGAACTTGAACCTGATAATACTCTCATTCTATGGACTATTGCAAAATTCTCAGCCCAATACCCTACACAAGACTATGAGTTAGCTTTATCTTACATTGAGAAGGCTTTAGTGTTAGACCCTACAGAATTCACATTAAAAACAGCAAAAGCACTTTACTGTTCTCGTTCAGGGAACTCGGAGGAAGCTAAAAAATTGTACACAGAAGCATTATTAACTATTCAGGAGGTTAATAAAATCCCTGAGTATTATAAATCCCAAATTTTCGACCAAGCTATTGATTGTTACATAAGAAGTTCAGACCAAGCGGTTCGTAACTCAAATACTAAGTCCTTTAATCAGGACATTGATAAATCAATAGAATTATTAGATGAAGCACTCACCTCGGGTCTCTATGATAATAAGCTGATAGAGAACAGATTGCCTCAAATAATAAATCAAATCGTGAAGTATAAAAATTTAATCTCCTTAGAAATAAAAGACAGTTTAAAATATTTAATTAGAAAATCCAATTTGCTTGAACATATGTCAAAACAAACAAAAAGTTTATACACTAGTTTGTTTGTAAACACTTGTGCGGAACTACCTTTGGGTATAACGAAGCCACCATCAATAAGTAATCGAAATTATAATACGTTAGAAATTACTTCTACTAAATCTTAGCGATGCTATTTTTTGCGAAAAGAAATTTACAACGCTCAAAAAAGCATCCTCGGGGATAAAAAACAGATTGCCTGCCAGCTTGATTGTTGTCCCAGTTTTCATGCTGGTGCAGAATAAAAGGTCAGCTTCAAATTGTTTTGAAATGCGGGGCAACAATCAAATTTCCACCAAAAAAAGAAGCTTTGAAATCCCATGAAAACCCGACATTAAAGGGTTTTACGGTTTTCAGCAGTCAAAAAATTAAAATTTTTAATCAATCAAGCAGGGTTGGTGCTTTTTCGGATGGTATACCGAACTTTTAAATTCAACTGCTTTAATTCCCCCAACAACCACTGCTGGGTAAATAACTGGTACGGATAAACCGTTTTAATTTGCGTTTGAACCGCCCCATAAACCCCCTGCCACTGCCCCAACAATTGCGAAGCCGTTTGGGCATTCAAACTAGCCTGCCCAGAATAAACCACATCGCCCAAGCTGGATTCTAACGTTTCTTGGTACCGTTCTAACGTTGAAACGGCACTTTTTAAAACCGTTCCGCTTGTGTTAGAACTGATGGAAAACCCCGTGGTTCCCGTGGCTAAACTGCTTGATTGAGAAGCCAGTAAATTGAGCATATCCGTATAAGCAGCCAATTGCTGAACCACACTAAGCGTATCCAACGTTAAACTAGAAGGGGCTTCTGCGGGTAGTTGAAACTGGTACAACGGCACTTGATTAGTCGATGCCTTCAACAACGCCAGCCGTTCATTACTTAAATGGGAAGCAGCAAACCAATTTTGTCCATCCGTTCCGTTTTGTTTGGTTACCCAAGCCTGCTGTAATAACCCTTGGTCTTCTAATAAATGAGCTCCCAAACCAGGGGTTAGTAAACTGCCTTTTTCAACAGCTTTATAAATCCAACCCAATTGTTCATTCAACGCCGTAGGAGAGGTAGAATAAGTCATCGGCACTAAAACGTCTATCCAGCCTTGCTGAACCCACGTTTCCCAATCTTGCTGAATAGTCTTAATGCGTTCAGCCCGAGGTAACGCAAACACCGCCGCCGAAAGTCGCAAATTCGGGCGAATTGCCTTCAGTTGTGTACTTACTTTTTCTACAAACTGGCTTACTTGGGCTGCCTTCCATTGGTTAAAACGGTCTCGTTGCACCCCCGTTAGGGGAATATTGGGCTGTAAGTCAATATCTAGCTCTTCCCAAACTCTCGCTTTGGTTAGGGCATCCCACCCTGCCTGTTGGGTATCACTTTGGAAGGGGAATCGAATATAATCTAACTGCAAACCATCCACCGCATACCGATTCACAATTTCCTTGTAAGCGTTCAGTAAAAAAGCTTGCCCCTGTTGGCTAGCAGGCGAAAGCCAATATTCATGCTGTTTGGCAGGGATTCTAGCCTCATCACTCATTAGTAGTTGGTTCGGTCTCATTTCAGGTAACGCTAAAATAGGGCCTACATAGCTACTATCCTGAGAAATAAGTTTGTTATGTCGCTCATTGCCCGCAGCAAAGCACCACACCCAAGCATTCACCTTCATCCCCAATCGATGCCCTTCTTGCACCGTAACGGCGATAGGATCCCACCCATACAATAACGGATTTTGTTCTGGTAAGGCTTGACTATTAGGGTATTGGGCAAACCCCGCATTGATGGTTTCAACATAAATTTGCGAAAAACCAGAGCGTTTCAACAATTGTAAGTGCCGTTGTAATGCGTCTGCTGAACCTAGCTTTACAATTAGCCCTCTATCCAACCAAACGGCTTTGGTTTCAGGCGTTAAAGAAGGCATGTAACTATAAGACCACGCCTGTAGAAAGGCAGACATCGCTTGGTTATAGGCTTTTTCACTTAATATAGAAAGATGTTCTTCATAGGCAGATTCATAGCGTTTTTGCCATTGCGTGGCTTCATCAATCCAGCGTTGGGCTTCAGGCCGATTATATGGTCTACCCAAGGCTTGCAGTAGCCCCATGCTTTCATAAGTATAAGCTTTGTACTGGCTTAGTTGCTTCAACTTCGTTGTATGCGAGCTGGCTTTTAAATAGCGATCCTGTTTAAGAGAGAGGTTTTGCCAGTATTGTTCCAGTTTTTGAACCAACCCAACTAGTTGAGCCCCCGAAAGAAAAACGGGTGGCAGTTCAGGCGGAGCAACTACCGTCATCGGTAAAGGAAGGGCTTCAGCTGGTGGTTTTTCAGCTGGCTTGGCAGCCTGTTTAATAACAGGTTTTGGCTTGGGTGGTTTTGGTGAGGGTTTCGCAGGTGGTTTTTTAACGGTAGATTTTGACGAAATAGCGGGCTTCTTAACACTGTGAGCCTTCGGTTTTTTGACGATAGATAACAACGCCATCGCTGAATCAGACATCAATTCGGGTGTTAACGTTGGGGCAGGTATCGGCTTCTGCTGGAAGCAAAAAACAAAGGTATGGTTATCGCCATAGGCTTCGCACCCAAACCCTAAGGGCGTGCTAGTTAAAGCAGTAGGCGTAGGCACTTGCCAATCTGAAGCAGAAATAGGGTCTCGGTTGGCAGTTTTTAGGGTTTTTCCCGCCAAGCCCAAAGCCAATGGGTCATCATCAGGTGTTTCTGTTGATACCACGGTGGTTGAAGCAATAGGCGGAACGCTTGTTGATAAGGTGTGTACCCATGGTGGCGGGGTGGGGGCTAACCATTGAGATAGTTCACTATAAGCAAACCACCGTACTGCCGTACCACCGGGCGAAACGCTGGGTTGGGGCAACAATAATACCACCCAATTGGGGTGCTGAATGACTTTCTTTAACTGATTTTTGGTTTCTGAGGAAAAGGGATGAGACCCATAAGTAACAATAGCTAGCCACTTTTTATTTTTGTTGATAGCCGTAGCAGGGCTTGCAGAAACGCTTGTAGCTAGGTGTGAAACGGATTCAACCAATTGAACGGGCGTATTGTTTTCCTGTAACGCCGTTTCCCACGAAGCAAGGGTGGGTTCATCTACCCCAGCTTTAACAATACTAACCCCTTGCAAGGTGCCAGCCATAGCCAAAGTAGCCGTATTTAATACGAAGATACTGATACCTGCCAACAAGCAACGAAGCATTGGCAGTTGAATTTGCGACAACAAAACGAAAGGGGTTCCCTCTGCAATAACAGACATACTTCTTTATGGTAAGCGAAATGAGCTTAAATTAAAACCGTTTTTGTCATAGAATGGGTTAATAACTGTAAATTTGCACTCTCTCTATCTCACCTTTAGAAAAGACCCTTTTACCATGATGACGATTGAATTTGAATGGCAATTACCCCCAGAAAGCCCTTTTTTGGCTCAACTAAAAAACAAAAATCTTCGTATTGAAGAACGGCTGGAAGCCCTAGCAAACCTGATAAAATCTGAAGAATACTTAGAGACGTTTTATAAGTTGCTCCCACTATTTGAAGCAACCGAAGAAACACACCCTTCTATTTTGGCAGGTTTAGCGTTAGCCTTAGGCGAATGGGGAAGTGAAATAGCCGTAGAAGCGTTAATTAAACAATACCAAGCTGAAACAACCTCTGTAGAGCAACAAGCCTTCTGTTTGCAAGGCTTGGCTAGAACCCAACACGAAAAAGCCTTGCCCGTTGTTTTGGGGGCGTTAGCATCGTCTAGTAACCACTTGTTTTCTACGGCGGCGGAACAGTTAAAGCAGTTTGGGGTGCTTGCCATTCCTGCCTTGTGTGAGGTATTGGAAACAGGAGAACCTGATGCCCAGTGTGTGGCGGTTTGGAACTTAGGGGAATTGAAGGCGAAACCTGCCTTAGGAGCAATTTTAATTTATCTTAACCGAGAAGATGCCCATGTGGATGTAAGTGCCTTGTGTATTTGGGCGTTAGGTAGATTGGGAGAAGCTTCAATTGAAGTGATGGAAGCGGTGAACAAAGCCTTACTGCACGCTGAACCCGAAGTGCGGGTACGTGCCAAAGCCGCCAAACAAAAACTCATCCCTAATATGAATTAGTTGTTTTTGGTGTTGGGGCGATTTTGACATTGAATAGCTATCCAGCTAAAAAGTTAATCTGTGAATCGGTATTAGTATTATACCCATTAACAGTTTAAATAGCGTAAGCGTTCAAACCAACCAGTAGGAACGACCATCGCATTTGCTCTGCAGCTGCCGATGCGTTCCGTCCACCGAAGGGGCAAAAAGAACATCCCCTCGTCCATGCCCTTGTGGCATAGAGGGGTGGCTTTTTGGGGGGATTTCAGGGGGGTACCCCCTGAATTCGTGGGGGATTGTTAAGGGGGTTCTCGAACAAGAACCCCCTTAACACCCACCAGCTAAAGACTGAAACAACCATCAATGAAAGAACACGTTATTTAATCTATGAATTGGTATCGGTTTACAACTACCCTACTAATGATGCTAATACCTGCCATGTCTTCAATAAACGGACGGATTTTGGGCGTTCAAACACCATAGTTTCGCCCGAAACAGGGTGAACCAAGCTCAACCGAAACGCCTGCAACGCTTGCCCCAACAAGCCCGCATCCGTTTCCAATTGTTTCCAATTCTTTTCCAGCCCCGTACCATAAAGCACATCGCCCACCAAAGGGTGACCAATCGCCGTTAAATGCACCCGAATTTGATGCGTTCGCCCCGTTGCCAACTGGCAATGAATCCACGCAAATTTATCGCCCAACGTTTCCTGCACGGTGTAATGCGTCAATGCCGTTCGGCTAGGCGTGCTGGTAGGGTTCGCCATCATCTTCTGCCGATGGTTGGGGTGTCTGCCAATCGGGAAATCTACCAACCCGCTGGGCTGAGCAAACGCCCCCTGCACAATGGCATAATATTCCCTTCGCATGGTTTTAGTTTTAAGTTGCTGGCTAAGATGTTGGTGTGCCACATTGTTTTTAGCCACCACCAATAACCCCTCGGTGTCTCTATCTAATCGATGCACAATACCTGGGCGAATAACCCCGTTAATAGAAGACAAATTGCCTTCGCAATGGTGTAACAACGCATTGACCAATGTATCTGGCTGATGCCGCCCTGTGGGGTGCGTTAGCATACCGCACGGTTTGTTAATTACCAATAAATGCTCGTCTTCAAAAACAACTTCTAGTGGAAAGTTGTAATGGGGCCTATTCAGGGGCTCATCGGGCGGTAAGTATAGCTGAATTTCACTGTATTCAGGCAAGTTTTCCAGTTTATGAGAGGGCTTTTTTA